>CAZNMP010000180.1:0-6627 GCA_964573875.1 uncultured Planctomycetaceae bacterium
CACGGAAACTGCCATAATGACTACCAACAGAGTAACACACTTTGACTTAAACATAACGCACCTCCAAAAGAACACAAATTACTACACAATTCCCAACGGACCACCCGCGGGAACATTACACATTCCCTCTTCTGACTCACTTCTTTACAGAACGTGCCACATCCTGTTTTGGTTGTCACTGTAACACTTTCACTTTCCCAATGGCATCGAAACCTTCAGGACCAGACGGCTGTTTCGATGCCCCCGTCTTGAGCTGTTGATCGGATGGCTGAAGATCGGAAGCCGTCGTAACATTCAGCCGCACGTTGTCGAAGGTCATACAGATCATGGTCGCTCCATTTGGCTGAGAAGGCTTTTTCCCAACGGTACTGCCTGCCAGTCGCATTTCGATGCCGTGCCCGGCATCCGCGGACGTGGCTGTGTACGTCAGGGTTTGATCCCGCAGAAAACCGGTGTGCGCTGCGTCGTTGGGGATCATGCCGCCGAGGCTGGCCACTTCTTTTCCCGTGTACGCATGATGCAGACTGATTTTCCAGTCGGCCTCCGCCGCAGCTAAGTGGCGGTTGGTATCACGGTTTAGATCGTTGCGTATGCCTACCGCAACTGAAAGGCGGTAGCGTCGTCCGGGAATAAAGTGTGAGTCGACTGTCTGCCAAGCCTCTATGGTGGAATCAGTCTCACAGATGATCTGCAACACATGGTCGCCGACAGCGGTCGCCGCCAGCCCGCCGAAATCGCTTGACACTCGCGGCGCTCTGCCGTTTCCATTGACAGCCCAATAACGCCAGAATTTTGGCGGAGCATCGTCGTTGAATCCCTTCTCTTCGAACGAGGGATTCTGTACAGTGGGAAGATTCGCTGTCGGCTGGGGGAATTGCCGAACGAAAGCATGGCTGGCCGCGAGGTTGAAATTCGGCCTGGGCAGTAGCTTTTTGTCCGGTTCGATACAGAACGACTGTCCCTGGGCGAGCAGCACGCTCCTGTTTTGTTGTGTCTTTACGTCCGCGACCAACGACACCCGCACCTGCCCCTGGAATACCACCACGTCCTGCCGGCGATTCGGCTGCACTTCGACGCCAAATTCGGTGCCCAGATCGGTCACGGTGGCAGTGGGAGTGTGGATGACGAAGGGATTAGGGATTAGGGATTGGGGATTAGAGCTAGTGGTCACTGGCCACTGGCCACTGGCCACTTTCTTCTCCAGCTTTCCGGTCAATTTTCCGACCGACAAATACCCGCCGTTGGACTCCGCCTCATACGTTACGGGTCCCTGCAAAATCACCTTGGCCCCGGTGTTATAGGTGATTTCCATCAAGCCGGAAGCTAAGACATATTTGCGACCGAGCAAAACATTAGCGCCGTTAAAGGTCTCGGTGTTCGGATCAGCCCACTTGCAATCGACCATGCCGGTGATTCGGCCAACGACTTTCAAAGTCGGATCGAAAGTTGTTTTTGAAGGCAAGGATGAAGAATCCCGTGCAATTTTATCCGGGCTGGATACATAGACCATCGAAGCAAACCACAGCCCAAGGCCCGTCAATACGGTTCCAATAAGCAGTGAGAACGGCAATTCCTGCGAGAAAAAGCCAATCGTGCCGTGGTAGGCGGCGGAGAGGAAGGATGGAGCCAACTGTCGTGGCGGCGCTTGTTGAGTTGAGATGAATTCTTTAAGTGATGCCTCGCCCTCTTGTAAGGATCCGATAAGCCGCTGTAATTTTGCGTCGAAATCGAGAAAATCAACGTAGAAGTTGCGAGCCTCTACATCGGACAGCAAGAGCGATTCCAATTTGCACACCTGAGAATCGTCAGCCATGCCGTCACAGATGGCTTCGATCAACGACTGTACCTCGGGCGTGACCAGGGGCGTTGGGGTCATCGGTGACTCTCCTCCGCCTCAGCCCGCCGGATGCAGTCCATCAAAACTCGGCGCACTCTTACGAGAGACGTATAGACGCTTGATGCCGAGCGATCCAGGTCGGCAGCAGCCGCTTTGATATTCCGTTTTGCGGCATAACATAACTTGATGAGCGTTCGATCACTTTCTGGAAGTTTATCGATGCAGTCGGCCAACGCAACTGAATCCGCGAGATGCGATTCTTCGCGATTCTGGCGTGTTTTGGCCAACTGGGCAATCAGTTCGTCACTAAAGACGACATGGCTACGCCGTTTTTTTCTGAGATAATGCAACACTTGGAAGTGCGCTATGCCGCAGGCCCACGCGGGGAAACTCTTGTCGAGATCAAACTCATGGAATTTCTGCCACAAAACGAGACTTGTCTGTTGCAGCAAGTCCTCGGCATCGGCCGGGTTAGGCACAAGAGTATAGATGAAGCCGTAAAGTCTCTGCTGATGGAGCATGAGCAGCTCCACGAACACTTCATTACGGTCTGAACTATGATGGCCCACGAAACACATCCCTTACTCAAGGAACCAGGACTTGGCGGCAACTGCCCATTGCGCTTGCCATAGCTTATTGCCCAGTCGATGAAAAACCTTATTCAAAATCTGGTTAATCAAGCCCAGATTCTGACGTAATTCATTATGATTACGGGGGTTAGCGACATCAAGAAAAAACCGATTGTGTCCGGCTCAGCCGTTGCTCGGAGATGCAAGCAAGCGTTTAAGCGATCTTAGCCCACTCGATCGCGGGGAGCGTTGGGGTAAATGCCTGCTTAAAAAGTGTGCCGCAGAAAAGTAGAAAAACCTAGTGCTTGGGATGTCCGAACACGGTTACTTGCCCTTGGCAAGTAGTGTTTCCAGAAGCTCCCATCGCCGGTAGGCTTCGGCTATTTCCTTCTCAAGCGATTGCAGGCGGGCGTTTGTGCTGACAATCTCGGCTGGAGGTTGGCGATAGAATGCCGGATCCGCCACGACCTGATGCAGTTCGGCCAACTGGGCTTCCTTCGTGGCAATCATTTCAGGCAGGGCTTCCAATTCCCGTTGTTCAGCATACGTTAGCCGTCGTGGACGCTCTTTCGGTGGAGCAATTGGCTTGCTCCGTTCTTTGGCGGAAGCAATCGGAATCGGATCGACCGATCGCTGGCGGATCCAGTCGTCATAGCCGCCAGAGTATTCCTTGATGAGGCCTTGGCCTTCCAGAACCAGTGTACTGGTAACAACGTTGTTGAGAAATTCACGGTCGTGGCTTACCAGCAGCAGAGTGCCGGGGTATTCGACCAGGAGTTCCTCGAGCAACTCCATCGTTTCAATGTCCAAGTCGTTCGTGGGCTCGTCCATCACCAAAACATTCGACGGCTTCGCCAACAACCTTGCCAGCAGAAGCCGGTTTCGCTCGCCGCCCGAAAGACGCGACGCCGGTCCGTCGGCTTGCTCACGAGTGAAAAGAAAATCTTCGAGATAGCCGATGATGTGCCGCCGCCGGCCATTGATCTCGACCGTATCGGCGCCATTGCAGATATTGTCGCGTACCGACTTGGAATTGTCCAATTGGGCATGAAGTTGATCGAAGTAGGCCACATCGAGATTTGTGCCGTGGCGAATGGTTCCCGCCTGCGGCTGCAACTGGCCGAGCAGCAAACGCAACAGAGTCGTCTTGCCCGAGCCGTTGGGGCCAATTAGGCCGACTCGGTCGCCACGCATGATCATCGTGGAGAGATTGGCAATAATCGGTCGGTCGCCATAATTAAAGCCGGCATTTTTAGCCTCGATGACAAGGCGGCCCGACCGCTCCGCCTCCTGAATCTCCATACGCGCTTCGCCTGGTTGGTCGCGGCGAGCACTACGAATGCTTCGCAGCTTCTGCAAGGCACGAACTCGCCCTTCGTTCCGTGTGCGCCGTGCTTGAATACCGGTGCGAATCCAAACTTCCTCTTTGGCCAACTTCTTGTCAAACTCAGCACGCTGTCGAGCCTCGGCCTCTAATGCCGCTTCTTTTCGCTGCAAGAAAGTTTCGTAATTACACGACCAACTAGTTAAGCAACCGCGGTCGAGTTCAACGATGCGGGTTGCGAGCTTGCGCAAGAGGGCACGGTCGTGCGTTACGAATAGAATTGTCGCGTTACACCGCAGTAAAAAATCTTCAAGCCACTGAATGGCATCTGTATCCAGGTGATTGGTCGGCTCATCGAGAAGAAGAATATCGGGATTGCGAACCAAGGCTTTGGCCAATAGAACACGACGTTTCATGCCCGCCGACAGGTTGGAAACATTGGAATCAGGTTCGAGCGACATGCGAGAGAGAATCGTCTCGACTTCCTGGGTTATCGACCAGCCGCCCGTGGCCTCGAGGGTATGCTGGATACGATCAAGCTTGATTCTTAGCTCGTCGCTCCCAACGATCGCCAGTTGGTGCGCTACATGGTGATATTCGATAAGCAGGTCGGTCCGAGCCCCCAATCCTCGCGCAACTTCCTCGAAAACCGTTCCCTCCAGACCTTGCGGCACTTCCTGCGGAAGCATGGCCGTAATCAGTCCTTGTTGCCGGATGATTTCGCCGTGCGACAACTCGATCTCGCCTTGGATCAGCCGCAGCAGGGTGCTTTTGCCCGTTCCATTCCGGCCCAATAGGCAGACTCGTTCCCCCGGATCGAGTGTAAGATTGGCCTGATCCAATACCAACGGGCCGCGAAAGCCCAAACTGACGTCTTGTAATGCAATTAGTGCCATACGCAGATGATAGGGGCTATTACCCGTAGCAAGAAACACAAAACCCCGGTTTTTCCGGGGCTTGCGACACCTTGTGGTACTTGTGCGAACGATTGAACGGGTGCATCTAGATTCGAGCTGCAAGTTTTGTCCTTGCCCGAGCGACTCCCGCCCCTCCTAAAACCTTTTCAATCAACCACTTACAGCTTGTACAAAACGCACCAAGTAGCACAAGACACACGGCAAAGGTGCAACGCAAGGCGTAAACGCCGCCTTTCGTTGCTCGCCTCCATCAGCATAGCCCAAGAATCTCTCCGTGCCTAGCTGGAAGGTCGGAAATCGCGACGGATTCAGCCAATTTTTTCCGCGTTTGCGATTGGCCATCGCATGACTAAACTTTATCGCAGATTCTGACGGTAGTCGAGTTTCCGTGCGACTCTAATGCCGCCGTGAAAAGACGATGACTCAGGGCTGTCTCTTCAGGCGTGACGCACCCTGCAAACCGGGAAAGAGGCCGGCCATTTTCTAGCTCGTAAACAAAGGCCGCCCACATCTGAAGGATTGCATCGGAAAATCCAAATTCAAAAATACCGCCGGTAATCGTCTTGAAGGCCGTTTCATAGCCCATGTCGATCTGTCCCCATATTTGTTCTTTATCGGGGGCCAGAAACACTTCCAATCGCTTGGGATTCTTGGTCGAGAAACGGGCCGACGTTTGTGTGCCTAGCACTTCCAAAAACCAAGTATCTTTTTCGCCGGGAGCAATCCGTTGCGTTTTCAATGTCATCGGAAATATCTCGCCCGACACGGGAGCGGCAACATCGCAGAACAGCGTGGCATTGTCCCATGTTTCGCATGGGGCGACGCCGCCGCGGCCGTCGGGACGCTCCCGCACGACGTTTGAGAGAATGGCTCGCACTGTTTTGGGGATCCAGCCGGCACGAAACGGCATGTGACAGACGTGCATCCCAAGATCGCCCATGCAGCCGTATTCGCCATTGAACTGAATCATGCGTTTCCAATTCAGCGGCTTCTGTGGATCAAGATCGCTGGAATGCAGAAAGGAGGCATTGACTTCCAGTATCCTTCCAAACGCTCCTGCTTCGATCATCCGGCCGATCCGTTGCACTGCCGGATAAAATGGGAACTCCGACGAGCCTCGCACGAATACCTCGCGATGCTCGGCGGCACACGCCAGGATCGCATCGTTGGCGGCCTTGTCGATGCCAAAAGGTTTCTCACCGAGCAAATGCTTGCCGGCTCGGATGATTGCGCAATAGATTTCTTCATGCAAATGATGCGGCACCGCGCAATAAACCGCGTCAACATGGGGATTGGCCAATAGGGCCGTATAATCGTCGGCCGTCTGCTGGATCGACGGAAAGTGATCGGTATACCAACCAAACAATGCCGCGTTGCGGTCACAGATGGCCACAATCTCCGGACGCACCGCGCTATCCAACAGATGGCACCAACGCGCCGCGGCGCTGGCAAACTCGCGACCCATCAAACCGCAACCGATAATGCCGAATCGTATCGTTTTCATGGGTGCGAATAGCCCAGTTCTTTCTCGGTTTCGCCGATCGCTTCGTCGATCAAATCCAACCCTTTGAGCAAGGCAGCATCGTCCATGACAATCGGAGGGCTCATCCGCAGGATGTGACCGGCGGGAATCCATGCCAATCCCTTACGAAACGCTTTCTGATACACCAATTCTCCTGCTTGATTGAACGGTGTTTTAGCCGTACGATCCTTCACCAGTTCAATGCCCATCAAACAGCCCTTCGTGCGAACGTCGCCGATGATCGGATGTTCGGCTTTCATCTGCTCCATGCGTCGCTGAGCGATTTCGCCGAGGTGTGACGCATGTTCGAGCAGATTCTCCTCCTCGATGACTTCCGTCGACGCCAATGCGGCGGCACAGGCCATCGGGTTTCCGCCGTAACTGCTCGATGCCGAGATTTTTTCGAAACTCTCCTTAAAGGGCTCGCGCACTGCCACGCATGTAACCGGAAATCCATT
>CAZNMP010000181.1:0-6624 GCA_964573875.1 uncultured Planctomycetaceae bacterium
CGATTATTATCGCCTGGAAATAGTCGATGGACGGCGATTTTGGTTGTTCCGCCGCCTATCCGATCAACGGTGGTTTATGCACGGTGCGTTTTTTTAAGCAATGCAATATGCTGAACTTCATTGTCTGACGAATTTCTCGTTTCTCTCGGCGGCGTCACACCCCGATGAATTGGTCGCTCGCGCCTCAGAACTTGGCTATGCCGCGCTTGCGATTACCGACCGTAACAGTCTCGCCGGCGTTGTTCGGGCGAATACGGCGGCAAAGGACCGAAACCTCAAACTGATTGTCGGGGCTGAAATTGTGCCAATCGATGCCCCGCCGGTCGTACTTTGGGCAAAGGAACGCAAAGGATACGGCAATCTTTGCCGGATGATTACCTTGGGTCGACGGCGTGCCCCAAAAGGCCAATGCCGCATCTATCTCAGCGATATCGTTACGCACTCCACGGGACTTCTCGCCGGCGTTTTTCCTCCGCCCTGGAATGAACGACTTGCCCTGGAAGATGTGCAACGTTACGGACGTATTTTCGGCAACGCCTGCTACTTGTTGGCCGAATTGCACCAAGGTCCGCACGACGATGACCGAATCGAATGGCTGACAGATCTGTCCCGCAAAACACGCCTGCCGCTTGCGGCGGCGGGCAATGTCCTGTTCCACATTCCTGCCCGAAAAGCGTTGCACGACGTCCTGACGGCGATCCGTTTTCGTACAACGGTTGCACAGGCTGGCGAACATCTCGAACCAAATGCCCAACGTCATCTCCAATTGCTGGATGGCATGCAAACGACGTTTGCAAAGTTGCCGCAAGCGATCCGTTGTGCTGTGGATATCGCCGAGCAATGCACATTTGCACTCGACGAGCTTCGTTATGAATATCCCGAGGAACTGGCTCCCGCTGGATGGACGCCCCCGGCGTACCTGAAGCAACTCACTTGGCAAGGCGCCGAACAACGCTATCCTCAAGGAGTGCCTGCTCACGTGCGACAGCTTTTGACGCATGAGTTGGGCTTGATCGAAGAACTGCACTACGAACCGTATTTCTTGACAGTTTGGGATCTGGTGCAATTTGCTCGTTCGCGTGGAATTCTTTGCCAGGGACGAGGATCGGCGGCCAATTCGGCCGTATGTTATTGTCTCGGGATTACGTCGGTTGATCCTGCGAAAATCGACGTGCTTTTTGAACGATTCATCAGCCGTGAGCGTAATGAAGCCCCGGATATCGACGTTGATTTTGAACACGAACGCCGTGAAGAAGTTTTGCAGTATCTTTACGAAAAATACGGCCGGGATCGGGCAGGACTCGCCGCCGTGACGATTACTTATCGTCCGCGATCTGCGATTCGCGATGTTGGAAAAGCGCTGGGCCTGTCGCTTGAGCTTGTCGACCGTTTAGCCAAGAATGCCGACTATTATCAAATCACGGAAGATTTTCCGCAACGATGCCGTGAGGCTGGGCTGGATGTTCAGTCTGATATCGGTAGACGACTGGTCGGTTTCGTCAAAGAATTAATTAGCTTTCCTCGCCATCTGTCGCAACATGTCGGCGGCATGATTATCACGCGCGGACCGCTTGACGAATTGGTGCCTATCGAAAACGCGGCGATGGAAGGCCGTACGGTCGTCCAATGGAACAAGGACGATCTTGACGATTTGGGAATTCTGAAAATCGACTGTCTTGCACTTGGCATGTTGACGGCTATTCGCAAATGTTTTGCACTTATCGAATCGCATGTAGGCGGAAAACGGACGCTTGCCGACATACCCGAGGGCGACAATCGCGTTTACGATATGATTTGCCGAGCCGACACGATGGGAGTGTTTCAGATCGAAAGCCGGGCGCAGATGTCAATGCTGCCTCGGCTCAAACCCCGTTGTTACTACGATCTTGTGATTGAAGTGGCGATTGTCCGGCCTGGTCCAATTCAAGGCCAGATGGTGCATCCCTACCTTCGACGTCGCCGTGGTGAAGAGGCAGAGAATTATCCCAACCAAGACATCCGAAAAGTCCTCCAGAAAACGCTGGGAGTACCGTTGTTTCAAGAGCAATGTATGCAATTGGCCGTCGTAGCGGCAGGCTTTACGCCCGGTGAGGCCGATCAGCTTCGTCGGGCGATGGGGGCTTGGCGTCGCCCCGGCTTGATCGATCAATTTCATCAAAAACTTCTTGCAGGCATGAAACGCCACGGTCTGGAAGGTGAATTTGCCGAGTCTGTGTTTCAGCAAATTCGTGGGTTTGGCGAGTATGGCTTTCCCGAATCCCATGCAGCAAGTTTTGCCCTCTTGGTCTATGTATCCGCATGGCTGAAGTATTATCATCCCGCTGAATTCACGGCCGCGATTCTTAACAGCCAACCGATGGGCTTTTATGCTCCGGCACAACTTGTTCGCGATGCCCGATCGCATGGTGTTGAAGTTCTGCCTGTCGACGTCAAGCACAGCCGGTGGGATTGCACGCTCGAAGCCGCCGCCATACGCCTTGGGTTACGATTGATTGTCGGGCTTCACCAGTCTTCGGTCGAGGCCATTGTCGAAGCGAGAACCTCCAAACCGTTTGGATCGATGCACGATTTCCTGATACGGACTCGCCTTTCTCGTTCGCAAGCGGTACTTTTGGCCGATGCCGGCGCGCTCTGCAGCTTGAACCAGAATCGTCGCGAATCGCTCTGGAATGCGTTGACCGCCGACTCGCTGCCCAGACAGCAATCGTTGTTTGATCAAGCGGGGCCGGAAGACGAACAAACGGCCAACCTGCCGGCAATGGAGCCGGAAGAAGAAGTACATGCCGATTACCGGACGACCGGCCTATCATTGCAGTCCCATCCCTTGGCATTTTATCGTCAAAAACTTCAGCAATGGGGTGTCCGACCGACGAGCGATCTGCTCCATCTTGCCAGTGGCCGGACAGCCAAGATTGCCGGTTTGGTTCTTTTGCGTCAACGCCCCAGTACCGCCAATGGAATCACATTTGTAACGATTGAGGACGAAACCGGCACGGCCAATCTCCTTCTCCATCGCACCATTTGGGAGCGTTTTCGCACAATCACCCGTCACAGCCAAGCATGGATTGTCCAAGGACGCGTCGAGTCCAAAGACTCCGTGATTCACCTGGTGGTTCAGCGAGTGGAGGATCTGGCGACTTGCTTGTCGGCGATTACCGTCCGATCACGGGATTTTCGATGACGCTGTTTCCACAACGTACTCAACGTAGGTAATGATCGCCGCCCAGGATCGGGAAAATGCCACCATCAAACGGTGCTTCCCCTGGTGCTCTAAATTCCAACCGGGTGAGCGCCCTGGTGTCATACTACCTGCCGCTCGGTGGCACGAATCGGCTCGATTTGCATCGAAAGGCATGCCATCAGGTGGTGTATTGGCTGCAAAAGAAGTAGGCGCAAACCACGATGACGTTGAGAGATACGGCACTGTATCGTCGCCAATTGGCACGAACCGTCACGAATTGTCTCGAAACGCCATAAGCGAAAAAAAGTATCCCCGACAAGGTTCGAACTTGTAACCTTCGGCTTCGGAGGCCGACGCTCTATCCAATTGAGCTACGGGGACGCAAATGCATATATGTCAACAACTTACGGCCAGTAAGTGCGGTTGGCAAGCATTCTATTTATCCAATATAGCTATTTATGATTGAGCTTTCAATGACTACCGAAAAATGGGGATCCATTCGGCCCTCTTATTCCAATTCCAATTAATACCTGCACGTCACCACCTGTTTATTCTGCTGAAAAATGGGCTATTCTCGGAAAATGGACTCGCAAGTTTGAATTGGAAGCACTACACAGCTTTTCTGAGCTAAGCCCCCAATATCCTTGTGTCCCATTCCCTGCCCAACAAGTCGATCTGCCGATACAATGGGGGAGATGACAATACAATCCTCACCCATCCATCGTGTGGCAGTAATCGGCGGAGGCATTGCCGGCTTGGCGGCTGCGCATCGCTTACAAGAATTGCATCCCCAGGGTCAAATTATCCTGATCGAGGCAAGGCCTCGGCTGGGAGGCGTTTTAAGCACCGTTCACGAACAGGGCTTCGAGGTCGAGCAGAGCGTTGACAACTTTATCACGACCGTTCCCTGGGGAATTGATCTCTGCAAACGCCTAGGGCTGGCCGACCGGCTTGTGCAAACAAACCCGGCTTACCGCCGCACGTTTGTAGTACGTCGTGGCCGTTTGCATCGGTTGCCAGACGGCTTTCTGATGATGGCTCCTACGCGCCTATGGCCTTTGGCGGTAACGCCGATTCTGAGTCCGTTGGGGAAACTGCGGGCAGCTTTGGAGTATTTTATTCCTCCGTCGGAAGACGATGCTGACGAAAGCATGGCCGGTTTTGTTCGACGCCGGTTGGGCCGCGAGGTTTTCGACCGTCTGGTCGAACCGCTCGTGAGTGCGGTTTATGCCGCGGATCTGGAAAAGCTCAGCGTACTGGCCACATTGTCGCGATTCCGCGAGATGGAACGCAATCACGGCAGTTTGATCCGCGCCATGCGGCACCAGATGAAGACTCGCCCTCGCGCAGGATCTGAAAGCGGAGCCCGCTACAGCATGTTCGTTACGTTGGAGGACGGGCTAGCAAGTCTCGTCGATGCGATTACCGCCCGGTTACCGCCAAATACCGTTTATCTCAATACCGCCGTTACACAAATCGAACGTCATGGTAATAGCTGGCGGATCTGGACGAAAGATAGCGGGCAAAATGGTGCTAAAGAAGGAAGTGGGGCGAGCGACGTTTCGCAAGATGCAAATCAGAAGTCGCAATTACATAATGACGCGAATTCCCAATCCCCAACCACCGATTCCTCGTTTACCTGCGATGCTCTGATCCTTGCCACGCCTTCGCCGACAACAGCCGGCTTGTTGCGGCCGTTAGACGCTGCTTTGGCCGATGATTTGGCTTCCATCAACCATTCCGGCACGGCCATTGTTTCGTTTGGTTTTGCAAGCGAGCAGATTGGTCATCCGATGGACGGCATGGGCGTCGTTGTTCCGAAGATCGAAAACAGCCCCATTTTAGCCTGTAGTTTCAGTAGCCGAAAATATCCCCACCGAGCTCCGGAGGGAAAGGAATTGCTGCGCGTTTTTGTCGGCGGTGCAAGCAAACCGGAACTGGCCACAATGGACGATGAGCCGCTAAAATCGCTGGTCTTGGGTGAACTGTCGAAGCTGTTGCAGATTCGCGGCGAGCCATGCTACTGCAACGTGGCTCATTGGCCCGGCACGATGCCGCAGTATCACGTGGGACATCGAGAATTGGTCGCGCGCATCGAAGCGAGGGCGGCGGATTTGCCTCATCTCTATCTTGCTGGCAACGCCTATCATGGCGTCGGATTGCCCGACTGTGTTCACAGCGGCGAATTGGCGGCCGAACGTGCCTTGAAAGCAGCGTCGATCATGCAATGATCGCAGACTACTCGTTGAGTTCCGCTAGTCTTCGCTCGATTTTGCTGCGTGTCAAGCCGCTAGCGTCACGGAGAGCCCGCTGATACCAATAGATGGCTCTGATGCGTGCGAGAGACTGCCCGGTTTCGTCGGCCGTTTTACGCGCATCACACCAAAGATCGGCTAGGCCGACCATTTCGCTCGGGGTGCTTGGCTCGTGATCAAGTTCAATCTTGGCCGCATTCCGCAATGCCGCATCGCTGCACTTCATTAAAAGCGGCAGCCCTCGTGACCAGTGATTCTTCACCAAGCAATAGTAACGAGCGGCCGCATAATTTGCTTCAGGATCGTCGGGAGCCGAGGCCAGCTTTTTTTCCGCCTCCAAAAGCCCCTGTCGCAACGTTTTCCGATGTTCAATCTCTTTCAACAAAGCAGTTGTTTGCTTGATCGTTGATGCATCGCGAGCTTTGCGGGCCAGATCGCGAGCAACATCGGTCAACAGTTTCGCTTGGGAGTATTCTTCTTGGTTATCTGCTGATTTGGCCATTTCCAATGCCATGCGTCCGATCGCCTGATTGGCTACCGCATCGCGCGGTTTCTTGGCTGCTTTTACAAGCGTGTCGATGGCCACCTCACGCGAATCCAACTGAAACTCATTGCCCAAGGCTTCAAAAATACCGGGCAACAAATTGGTTTCGCCTACTGCCAACGCCATGTCGCGAGCTTCACTGTAAAGCATATAACGAGCCGCTGGATTATCGCGGGTGTCAGCGGCCTGTTGCGCCAGCAGCCGCGCTAAGTTTCTCTTCTGCTCGCGGTCTTTCGCATTCAAATAGCGATCCTTGAGCAATTCCCGAATTTCCTTCAGCGCAGCCGCCTGAGCATTGGCATTCGGCACGGGATGCCGCGCGTCCTCCGGCGGTTTTCGAGGCTCTTCCTCCGGTTCTTTCTTCTCGGATTCATCTACCGCGAGAACTGTTTTTTTCGGTTTAACAGGTTTAGGCTTTTCAGAAGCCGAAGCCTCCGGCTTGGCGGTTTTATCCGGCGTCGATGGAATACCAGATTGCGATTTCGGCTTTTCGGATGCCGCACTATTTTTGTGAGCAGGCTCCTCTAAAGATTTTGCCGCAGCCGGCGGCAATCTCTTCGTTCGCGGTTCGGTAGGTTTGGCCTGCCGTTTTCGTATTTCCCCCGGTATCGTCGGGGCAACCGTAGCCGCCTTCGCCACTTCGA
>CAZNMP010000182.1:0-6545 GCA_964573875.1 uncultured Planctomycetaceae bacterium
GTCGGAAGGTTGGCAAGGCGAGATTTGCCACGTGGCCATGACCGACGGCGACGGCCGTTTCTCCGTGTATAAAGCCGTTGATCCGTCGTTCCATAACTGGTTCGGCTTGGCCGTGGCGTTGCGAGAACAGCAAATTTCCGATTTTCCCTTGTGCAACAAAAGTTTCAATCTTTCTTACTGCGGTCACGATCTCTAGCGGGTAGCTACCATGTTCGACGTGCTTCTAGCCAGATGGAAACAAGGATATCGCACCATGCGGTATCCCGAGGGCCCCGCGCCTGAGTTGCCCGCGAGATTCGCCGGTCGGCCCTGGATCGACGCCGCAAAATGCAAGGACCAATGCGGACGATGCAGGGCGGTTTGTCCGACCGACGCTATTGCATTTTCGCCGAACGTTTCCGGCATCCAATTGGATCTCGGCCGGTGTCTGTTCTGCCGCGCCTGTGAAAACGCTTGTGAGTCGGGTGCGATCGTATTCACGCAAGATCATCAACTGGCCGCTTCACAACGCGAGGATTTGCTCCTTTCCGGCAAGGAACAACAGGCGGCGGTCGCTTTGGATGCTGCCGCTCGAAAACTTTTCGGCCGGTCGCTCAAACTGCGTCAAGTCAGCGCGGGCGGTTGCAATGCTTGTGAGGCGGATACGAACGTGCTCGGCACGCCGGCCTGGGATCTTGGACGATTCGGCATCCAGTTCGTCGCCTCGCCCCGTCACGCCGATGGCCTGCTGATTACCGGCCCCGTCACCGAAAACATGCGGCTCGGCCTTCAGAAAACTTATGAAGCCGTCCCCTGGCCAAAACTAGTCATTGCCGTGGGAGCTTGCGCAATTTCCGGCGGACCTTATCTCGATCATACCGAAGTCCACAATGGTGCGACCAACGTGCTGCCGGTCGATCTCTTTGTGCCCGGTTGCCCCCCGCATCCGCTGACCATCCTCGACGGTCTGCTGAAACTTCTCGGCCACATTCAAGAGAATGCTTCTACCCGACCGTAGTTTAGTCGCGACAGACCAAGCGATCCCGCTATCAGGGCAGTAGAGGCATGTCCCCGACCGTCATTGCCCTGTAAGGTAAAGTTGTATAGAGAGCAAATGGATTGACTCGGTCGGTCCGTTGCTGCATCTTGGTTCGGTTTTTCGGTTGGCTGAAGAATTCGACAACAGGGGGCGCCATGTCGAACCGAAAACGAACGACGATGGGATGGTTCGGATGCCGCATTCCTCGCAATGCCGAGAATGCCCATGCTTTCCGGCCCAAAACAACCGTTTTGCGAGTAGAATGTCTCGAAGCTCGCATGGCCTTGAGCGGATTGAACCTCGCTTTTCAGATTGAAAATCCCAACTACAATGCGTCGAATGTCTATGTGTCTTTTTTCGGTGGATCTCTGAACGCCACCTATGACGGCGGCACGCCCGTCGCTCTCAACCACTCCTATTCAATCAGCGAACTGAAAGGGCCGATTCACATCGTCAGCTATACCGGCGGCCGAGTTTTCGTTTCCTTGGGCGACGGCGTTTCCGGCAAGGGCGAGCCTGAAATGGTGAATCCCAGCATCCCAAGCTATAAGGTACGGCACGACAAAATTGAGCTGACCTTTAACGACGCCGATCCGAATAGCGTTGCGAATCTGACGGCCGTCGATTATTTTGCGATTCCGCTGAAGATCAACACCTACCAAAACGGTTCGGCGACGCCGGTAGACAAGTTGACGTACCGTATTTCAGCGAACGCCCTGACAACGAGTTTGGCCGCATTGGCCGGCAACAGCAATGAAGTGTTGCAGAAATACAACGGCAATTTCCTTCGCGTGCTTAGCCCGCATACGACGACGCTTTCCGGTGTGTCGCACTACCTTTCGATGAAACCGTACATCGACGCGGTCAAAACATGGCAAACACAGGGTACTCCGATACACAGCCATACGACGATTGAAGATATTTATTCCCGCAACGGCTCAACACCCGCCCAACAAACGCAAAGATACTATTTTCAAGCGACCGTCCTGCCCGACGGCGGCTTGAAGATGGTCGGCGGCGGCGAAAAGATCGGCGGCGGTCGTTGGCCCGGCGCCAACCACACGATCTTAATCTCGGCAGCCAATTTGCTCAAAGGCATCTACTTGGGTAATGTTCCCTGGACGGTGGATGGAAATGCAGACAGCTTTGCGAAGAACGATGTCTACGGGGCCGCTGTTCGTGATGTGTTGGCCGGTTTCAATCTCGGCTTCATGGGCAGCGAAACCAAAGATCCGAATACGGGAATTCCCTTTGGTCAGGAATCCAGTAAATACTGGTGGCATTCACCTCGCGCGTTTGAATTTCTCCATCCTAAACATATTTTCGACAACCAATCCGCCCAAATTGTCACTGGCCATTCGGACGCCTATAGCTGGGCTTTCTCCGACCGCTGGAGCCATGTCCAGGCAAATCTGCACGGCATGGAGACGCTCGAAGTTGTGGTAATGGCCGATACGGCTTCCGCTCAAACATTGGCCGAATTGCAACCGACCACCGAAGACGCGATCCTGGGCTGGGCAGCCAACAGCGTGGAAGCCGCCGCCGTGGCCCAACTCTTGCAGGTCCAAGTTGTCTTCGGCGGGCTTACAGGCTCACTCTCAGGACAGATCGGCACGAATATCTTGGGTCTTGCTAGCAGCTTGATCCACACAAGCTCGACCGTAGGTTTCGCGACTCCCATAAGCGGAATGCGTCCCACAATGCCATTCGACGATCTTTGGAATCTTAACCCCAAGGCTGTCGATCAGATCGATTTTTCCACGGTCGTTGAAAACGATCTGGGCCTTACCGGCCTTGGCGATCTGAACTCCCGATTTCAAAACATCTTTAGCGGCGAGATGGGCATTAGCGTCCGTCGCAGAATCCGGGGTAAATGAGGCCAGGAAGCCCCCAGCCGCTTGCTTCCCATGTGCATCTCGCTAGCCAGGGGGGGCGCATGTTGCCAGAAATACGGTTTGAAGATGCTTGACAAAAATTACGGATTATGCATAATGCACTGTGTCAAGCGGTGTGCTTGGAAGGTCTGGCCAAATCTTCCCGGCGGCCGTTGCTTTTGGAAAGGTGTTTCAATCCGGGCGTTCGGACGCCAAGCGGTGGATTCTGAGAAAAAGAGAATGAGGTGGAACTAGAGAATTTCCGCGTTGTTACAACTCCTTCGACTTGATAGGTCAGGGGGCGATTATTTTTCAAAAAAACAAGGAGGGCCCTAATTACAATAAGTGTTGAAGATATCCCTAGCATCGATCAACTGTAATGCACCTTTGCAGAAGATTTCTTTCGGGGGCCTTTCGGCTCGGTTCTTATTCTTTTCTGAAAAGGAGTTATGAGTATGAGAGCGAAACATGGTGTCTCGGGCATCGCGTTGGCGGTCTGTTTCGCCGCTATCTGCCATGCAAGCGTGGTGGTCAACTCGGATTATTTCTACTGGACCGGCGTTACGGGGCCGGCACAAACATCGAGCGTCAATGCAGTTGCCGACAACTTGGCCTCGACAAGCGGTTCCACTGCTTTTGCCATTGATGTGATCAACAATGGCGGTTATGAATCGCATCAGATTGATCATTTGAACGATGGCCTTTTTGGCAACAGCAGAAGCTGGATCGGCCAGACGGCACAAGACATTAACCTGGGCAGTTCCACGGTCACGACGGGTTTCGCGGGAGTTTCGTTCGGCGGTTCGAATAAAATCTATAATTTTTCCATCGGCCGCGATAATCTTACGAACGACAAGGACGGCAGCACTTACTATAGCGATCGTTCCAACGGAACCTATTATGTCCAAGTGACAACGGCCTCGACGGTGGACAAGACGACCGCCGACTCGGCTTGGACGACGATTGGTTCCATTACCCTCAGCGGCGACGACTGCCATCGCCATCAATTCAATCTGAGCTCTCCCGCCCAAGCGACTGGTTTCCGAATTGTCGTTCCTACTGTCGAAAGTCAAAGTGGAAGCGGATATACCGGGACATGTATCGACGAAATCGAAGTCAACACTTCCTATGCCGCGAAGGTGGCCAA
Source organism: uncultured Planctomycetaceae bacterium (assembly GCA_964573875.1). Taxonomy (GTDB): domain Bacteria; phylum Planctomycetota; class Planctomycetia; order Pirellulales; family Thermoguttaceae; genus CAYWGR01. The sequence goes on from CAZNMP010000182.1 coordinate 4,040, forward strand.
TAAAGGCGCGGTCGGCTACTGGCGATTAGGCGAAGCAGCCGGAGCCACAACGGCCGTCAACAGCGGAACCGCAGGCACGACGCTCAATGGCACGTACCACCCGAGCTCAACCGGCAAGGTGGATCACGCGGGTTTGATCGGTAACGATTCCAACACGGCCGCCCATTTTAGCGTCTCGGCGCAGCAGTTTGTCTCCGGTTCGGGACTTGATCAGACTACAGCCTCGGACGGAACCACCTCCAACCTCTTCAAGGGCGATTGGACCGTTGAATGCTCTTTCGTCCGCGATTCCGTTACGAATGCGGGAACGTTATTCTCGAACAACGTCGGCAAGGATAGCTGTGCTATTCTTACTTTTGGCGATGCCTTGTCCGGCACAAATGCCAACATGCTCTATTTTATGAATTCCGGGATTATGTGGGGCGGCGCGTTCGGGATTGACCTGGGCGCGGATTCCATTGGGAAGAACGTTTATGCCGTATTGACGAAGACCGGCACGAATGACGCCAACGGAGCCAAGGTTTCCATGTATGTCAACGTGGACGGCACTTGGCTAACGCCGATCGTCGATCAAACCGTTACCTGGGCATTGAATGCCAGCGACGGCTTCTTGATTGGCAAACATCACGACGCCGGCATATTTTTCGACGGCACGATCGACGACGTGGCATTGTATAACCAAGCCCTCACCTACGATCAAGTCAAAGATAATTTTTCTTCGGCTATCCCCGAACCGTCCACAATTACTTTGCTGTTCATGGGCATCGTTGGACTGTTGGCCTACGCCTGGCGTAAGCGAAAAAGTATCTGATAGGATCAAATGATGGAAAGCGGCAGTCTGACGATCGCTTTCCGTGTAGGTAATGATCGAAAATCCCCCTCTCCCGCTTGTGGGAGAGGGGGATTATAAAAAAACATCGCTTTCCATCCGTTTGTTCACCGCTGACCTGGATAAGTACTATGAAACGCCTCTTTGCATTCATCGCGATTCCATTGGCGACGCTCTTTTGTGGTGTTGTCGAGGCACGGGAACCGCAATCCGTCGAGGAATGCACTGTATGGCTGCAAAACAAGTCGAAAGAGATGATTCCGGCCTCCCGTCGGACGATGAAAGACGGCACGGCCGCTTTCCCGCCGCAGGTAGGCGGCGGTTATGATGCCTTTTGGCTTCGCGACTATGCCTACATGGTCGAGGGATGCAACGAGGCGTTCAGCAATAAAGAATTGACCGACGCCTGCCGCGTGTTTCTCGGGGGGCAGCGTGCCGACGGCGCTTGCGTCGATTGCGTTAAGTTCGACGGCACACCGATCTACAAGCCCGGCATGGGCAGCATGGGCGACAATCCCGTGGCCGACGGTTCGCAATTCACCGTGGCCGTGGCATGGCAAGCCTACCAGCGCACGAAAGATGCCGCATTGGCCAAGCAATGCGCCAACCAGCTCATCAAGGCTCTCAATGCTGTACCCCGCAATCCAACCAATGGGCTTGTTCATATCAAGCCGGGTGGATACGACCGTTGCCCTTACGGTTTCACGGATACGGTGCGTAAGCAGGGCGACGAACTGTTCACGTCGCTGCTCTATTGCCAAGCATCGCGACAATTGGCCGATCTGCTTGACGCAGCCCAGCGCCCCGACGACGCGAAGCATTGGCGAGCGGAAGCAGATCGCGTGGCGGCAAGCATTCGCACGGTATTTTGGGATGCCAATGTAGGGCTTTTCCGCGCGGCCACCGTGCAATGCAAAGAACCGGACATCTGGGGATCGGCCTATGCCGTGTATCTTGGTGTCGCTTCCAAGGAACAGGCGGTCGTGATTGCCAGATACTTCAAACAGCATTATTCCGAGATCGTTTGTCACGGCCAGATCCGACATCTTCCCGGCGGCGTGTATTGGGAAGTCGCGTGTTCGAAAGACGAATACCAAAACGGCGGTTTTTGGGCTACGCCCACCGGCTGGTTCGTCTTCACGCTAGACTTGGTTGATTCGTCCTTGGCCGATCGCACCGTGTTCGAGCTTGTCCGCGAACTTCGACGGAACGGCTATGCCGAATGGGTTTTCGGTGAGAAACGCGGCGTGCAAAATTATCTGGCCAATGTGGCATTACCGATTGCCGGCATTCAGAAAATGCTCGAACGTCGCAAGGCTACCGGTGTTGCCGTCGCGGTGCCGATCATCCAGCGCGAGCTATCCAATGCCGGATATCATTTGGCCGTACGAAGCGTGATGGACCAGGTTGAAGTTACCTTGGATGACAAGAAGGCGGGCTTTCGCGCCGCCGATGGGCCGTACTTCTACCGAGCCCAGCGTCGAATCGGCAAGCAAACGACAACCCATTACGGGCTGGAAGGCGTTTCCGTCGACGTTGTCGGCGCTCGGTTGACGATCCGCGGGCGATTGGCAGGCGTCAACGTGGAGCATACGTTCGATCTGCCGGCGGATCGTCCGATCATGGAAGAACGCATCGTGTTTCACAACAGCGGCAATGAGCCCGCGGCAATCGAGA
>CAZNMP010000183.1:0-6512 GCA_964573875.1 uncultured Planctomycetaceae bacterium
GTTCGCCCGCGATCCTCATGCACATCAGCGTGTAGAGATCCTCGGCCTCGGGCCAAAGCACAATCGCGCCCGCGATCATCTCCTGGCGGTAACGCTCAAAAAACTCCCGGGCAGCCGCCTTCGAGCGCGGTTTGGAAAGATCCGTATAAATCGCTTCCCATTGCTCCCAAAGCGATGCGTTGCGCGGCCATCGGACAATCGACTTGAACACGCGCGAAGTCCAGCCCGGCGTGCGATGCAATTCCAAGGCCAGCGCATCGCGATGCAATGCCGTCGCCAGATTGACGATATTCGTTCGGGCGGTGCCCGCTTTCATCAGTGCGCCGTGAAACCAAGCTCTAGAACGGTCGCGCTGTGCGGCCGAACTTCCGTGACTGTCATTTTGCAAATCGTCGCAAACGATTAAGGTGGGCCGATGCTCGCGACGACGACGGCCGCGGATCCGCTGGCCCGCGCCAAACGCCTCGATCGTCACGCCGTTGCGTAAAACGATCGAATTACCCCGCCAAACGAGCCCCCGGCCCGCCGCTTTCGGAAAATCTTCGGCAAGACGCTTGTTTTCAAGCAATTCCGCCTTAATGTTTTCCAAGTGGGCGCAAGCCTGGTGCTTGGTGTCGGAAACGATCCAAATATACGGCTCAAAGCACTCCACGGCCGCGCGCAGCGGCAAAGCCAGTGTCGCAATCGTCGATTTCGCGCCGCCGCGCGGACCTAATACGTTGATCTTCGTTCCACGCTCGGCATGAGCCGCATCAAGCTGATCGGCCAGCCAACGATGCATCAACGACGGCGGCAATCGAAAGTGGTCGGGCAGATATTTCTTTCCCCAGACCGTTAAATCCAAATCGCATCGGCTGCGTCGTGACAAACGCCGGGCTTGACCGTGGCTGCGAGCCAAGGCATCGTGCAAAAACGCCGCCATGTTGCCGATGATTTCCGGCGAAAGCGGCCAGTGTCGTGGCAAAACATTATTGCGGCTCATCAGCGGCCTCCTCGTTGTCGTCTTTGGCTGCTTCAAGCTCCTGATGCTCTTGCATATACATCTTGATGTTTTGCCCAAAGCTGCGTGCCAAATTCTCGACGCCTTTGACGATGTTCTTGCGATACTTATCCACGGGCACTTGTTGAACGATCATCTCGGCGAATTGTGCCAGCGCCCGCGCCAAATCCGTGGCCGTGATGACGTCGGGGCCGCGCCGGGCGTATTTTTCCGGAAATCCTCGCTCCAAAGCCCATGCCGCGGCGCGCCAGTATTGTTCTTTCTTCGCAGCATTGCGGATATTTTTCACCAGTGCCAGTTCGGCGTTGCATTTTGCCTGGTTCAATTCCTCGGCGAATTTTGGATCGCGATCCGCCGTGCGTTGAATCGTGGATGCCGCGCAGCCGACAAACTGAGCGGCCACGCTCTGGCTGCACCCGACGCTGAGAATCGCTGTGATTTGCAATCGTTTTGTTTTGTTCAGCACCGGCGGCCTGCCGCGTTTTCCCACGTGTATTCCTCCGTTTGCGGTCATGATTTCTCGCCGTTATTCCCTACATACTCAAACGACACGACGGCCCGACCTAACGAACTCCGATAGTTAGTGATGAAACGTTTTGAATCGTGCGAGCCGGTCTTCTTAACGCCAACGCATTTCCATGCCGGTGAACGGCGGCAATGCGCGATCATCGCCGGGTGGCTTGTGGTGATGTTCATGCGATGCCCCTCGGCCAAATGCAGCTCAGCCACCGCCTCGGCTACGGCCGTGCCGATGCCGATGCCCTGAAAGTCGGGCAACGTAACGATCCGGCTCATGCGCCAGCGATTCTTCCGGCCGATCAACGAAACGCTGGCACAAAAGGCCGCCGGCTCGCCTTGCCACAACGCCATGAAACAGCGGGCGTACCGCGGCAACGCCCCGCTTAAATAGTGATGACGCGCAAACAACTGCCACGCACTACGCCGGCAACGAACGATTTCAAGCTCGATTGCCGGTCGCCGAAGACGCCTCCGGCTGAATGTCGATGTCGCCATGTCGATAATCCAATCGGGCTCCAGCCATTCGGTCACGTCGTAATGACACGTCACGGCCGCGAACCGGCAACCGATTTGCCCCGCGCGAATCCCCTTGACCACCGCCGCCGAAACCACCCGCGCGACGTTCCGGTCCACCACGCTCGTGAATTCGTCGAAAGCGACAATCGGCGGGGCAAGGCACAAGGAGGCGATTGGAGTCCCGCTGCCCCCATGCTCATCTTCCACCGCCAACGCACGCGCCAAATCACAACGGAACTGCTCGCCGTTGCTCAACACCGAATACGGCTTGATCCAACTGGGCGGGGAGGAAAATCCCACGGCCGTAAAAAGCCGCGTAATTTCCTTGGTCGGCCGCCGGCCAAACCCGTCGATCACAGCCCGATTCGCCGGCCATTCTTGCGGGCGATAAACACAATCGCCGAATAATCTGCGGGCAATCGTGCTTTTTCCGCTGCCCGAAGGCCCCACGATCAGCCCGATTCGCCATGTTTCACTGCCCGGCTTTTCCGCCGTCAGCCATTCCGGCGTTTCCACGCGAAAACGTTGCGTTGCCCGCTGAGTTAGCGGAACATCGAACATTCCGCCCACCTGCTGCACGCGAAACGAATCATAGACCGGACATGTAACTTCAACTTCAATGGGAATCATGGGTGAAGGGGTTCGATGTTAGTGGCTAGGGACTAGAGGGGGCAAAGCACAGGAACACTTGTCGCGTGTGTACCACTGGCCCGGCCAGTGCGGCGTCCTTCATGTCGCCCGTTCTCACAATGTCAACAACTTGCAGATGTATCCCTCGTCGGTCATCCGCTCGTAAACCGCTCGCTGCTCGTCTTCATCACGGCATTCCACGACAACCTGGTACGCCTCGGGAACAGGAACCTCGTCGATGGATTCCGTCTCGGCCGACGCTGAAGTCGCCTCGGTTACCGACGACATCCGATCCAACATCGCTTGCACGGCCTCATTCTCGGTCTCTACTTGTTCGAGCAGTTCGGCAAGCATTTTTTCATCTGTTTCGGCCATGTTCGCCAACGGATCGTGCAAGGCCAACAGCTTGGCCGCTTCATGCTCGTCCAAATCCAGCACCAACACGGGCACTTCCGCTTCAGGCGTCGTTTCGGCTCGAAGATGCCCATCGACTAGCTCCAATGTCCCGTCGGGCAACTCGCGGGCAAGCAGTGCATCGGCATAGCCGATTTCCGCCAATATGCCGCGCAATGCGTCTTGCTGGGCCGCCGGATGCGTGCGCCAGTTTTTCGGGTGCGGACGCAACAGACTTGCCTTGACCCGCCGAAATTCCTTGATTCGATCTCGAATCAACATGGCTGTATCTCCTTATGCTGAAAAACAAGGCCGGGATAGGTCAGCGGCAAATCACCGCCGTTGCCACGGTGCCGAAAAGCACGGTGAGCAATGCCCAAGCGCCGCGCAACGCCAGCAACATCATGCGACGCCCTCGCTTCAACTCCGCCACTTCGCCCATGATGCCCGGACTCATTTCCTTATTGCCGGGCAGCCCGTACATGTCTGTTTTGATCTGCTGGATATCGCCGCGGCACGCCTCGCATCGGGCGAATCCCGAAATCACTTGTTCGTGGTACTGATGCACTTCCTTGCGTAACTTTTCAATCTGGTTCGATTCCGCCGATGTCATGGCAACCTCTTGCTATGTGTTTGTAGAACTAATAGCCTATCCCAAAACCTAATTTGTCATTCTGAGCGAAGCGAAGAATCTGGCGATTTATTGCGGCAAAACGTAGATCCTTCGCTACACTCAGGATGACCGACTTCGGCTTTTGGGATAGGTCCTAAGAAGACATCGCAACTTTTGTTGCTGCTGCCTTCACGGCCGAACCGGCTTGAAGGATTTCGATCAGCTCTTGAGCCTTGGTCGCATCGTTCGAGGCGTAATAGGTTGCCACTTTTTTCGCTACATCGCCCAACTTGGCCACGATGGCCTCGTCGCTGCGCACAGCCTGGATGATCTCCTTGACCTTGGCGACCATGCCCGAGTAATCCCCGACCGCATAGTCCTCGAACAAGCCGCCGAACCAAGAAAGTCCCCATTGGTTCATCAATTTCATCAGCTCGATAGCGTGTTTCCTCCGCGTTTCGCGCCGGTTGTACGCCCACAAGCATCCGATGGTCAAAAGAAAGGCGACCAGCGCCAGAATCACGTATTGGTACATTGTTGGAACGTTGTTCATCTGATAACTCTCCGAGAATTAGTGGATAGTGGTTAGTGGCTAGTGGTTAGTGAAAGGTAGTAAGAGGAGGATGGTGAGAAATCGGAAACGGGTATTAATTTGGCAAATGCCATCCCCTCGCCCTCTGGGAGAGGGTTAGGGTGAGGGCCGTATGCACTGCCCAAAAAATCAGCTCTTTTGCGATGCAAAATAGAAGACGAATCCAACTGCAACCGAACCCAATAGACATAAGCCTGCCAGAATCGGCGAAATCTCCTCTTTCTTCGCATCGGTATCCTTGCTTGCCTCAACTGGTGCAATCTTGCCGGGCGACGAGGCTGCCGCTTTCGCCTGACGCTCTTGCAACTCGATCAATCGCTCGATCCGTGCATCTTGGTCGTCATCGCGTTGTTGTGTTTCGCTGCGCCAAGGCAGCAAGGGTTTTTTCGCAGTCGCTTCGCATGTCTCGCGTCCTTCACAGGGCGGGGTCGGATTTCGGACGATAGCGTCCAAGGGCTTCAACTCGGCTTCCTGCATAGTGCCACAAGCTGCATTCAATATCGCATGAACACGCCCGACCTGAACACACGCGACCGACTCGCCATCGGTGCCCCACAACACTCCAACCAACCGACCATGTGCGTTAAACACTCCGCCGCCGCTGTCACCCTGCCGCGCATGGCCCGTGACGATCATCCAGTCGTCGCAACCGTCCCCGCCGTTGACGGGGCGCCGATAGCCGACGAACAAACCTGCATTACATGCCAGTCGGCCGTCAGCCCCGTAACCGCACGACTCAAGGCGGACGCCTTCGGTAAGAGCGGCGTCTTGGCCCATCTCGACTTCCGCCGGCACAACGCCCTCGGGCGTTCCCGTCAATTCCAGCACGGCGCAGTCCCAAACAACATCCGCCTTGAGCACGTGGGCACCATGGGTTTTCTTTGTGCAAAGCTCCACCACGATCCGTTCGGCGCTGGCAACGACATGCCGGGCCGTCAACACCGCAATCCGACCGTTCCAACGAACCAGTGTCCCGCTGCCGATCGAACGTGTTCGGTTTTTCTCCTGGCTATAAATTCGCACAACGGCCGAACGATAGCCCGTAGGCGTTTCATAACGCCATGCGGGAGTAGGCGACGCAGACTTCGGTTTTTGGATTGAATATTTGGAAATCTCACGCCGCCGCATCTTCACCTTCAGCCGCTCAACGGACGTCGTGCCGACGATGCGGTCGATCTCTTTGCCGCGTTCAAGCACTACGAAGCAAGGCAACTGCGTCACGCCGTATTGGGACGCCAAATCAGGTTGCTCATCGAAGTTGACGCGTCGAACTTCGTAACCCTCGGAAACCAAAGCGTCGATCGAAGGCCGCATCCCTAAACACGCGCCGCACCAATCACTGTAGAAGTCCAAGAGAACGGGGGCGGGCGATTGAGGGCGGGAATCGGGTTCCTCACACGGCGCTTTTTGCACCGTGAATCCCAACATCAACGCAATCCAAAACATCTGCCACAAACCATCTTTCATGCGAGACATAAATAAACTCCCTGTATTAAGAAAATTTCCAACTTTCAAGGTTCAATGTTCAACCATTTCCAAACCAGACAAATCAACTTCTTAATCAACAGTCCTTGTTCCTTCTTCTTGAACATTGATCATTGAACCTTGGTCATTGAATATTGAGCCTTCATCACATCTGGGCATCAACGTAAATCGGTACTGGAAAAACGGACTTCGCGCCAAATCACCGGGCTCCGTCAAACGGTCGGTCAAGTTCGGCACCGGATCCACACCGCCCAAACGATAGGCAACCGACGCCGCTTGCGAACAAAAGGGCGGCCAATGGCTCGATGCAACATCGTTCGTATCCGGCGATACCATGAATCGCACGAACGGTATATGGTACAAACTTGCTCGGAATATATTCCACTTGCCATAGGGTTTTCCCGTGATTCCGATCATTGCTTGCACGGCCCTTTCACGCGAAAAACGCCGCCACACGGCATTCGCGGTATACACGTCGATCACGCCTGGCCATCGCTCAACCAAATTCGAAAGCAACTGCGCCCGACCGCCACCCGAGGTCATCTCGACATTCATCAGCCGGTCGCCCCACCAACCGGCCATGCCGGCATGGGTGTATTCCGATCGGCCGGCGACGGCGATCGCCCTGGTAATCCAGCCTCGGGGACGGAACAAAAGCAGGTCGCCAGTGCGGATTTTCTGACGAGCCTCCGAATACGGCAGTATGATTTTGTTGTCCATACCGCCGTTGCTACCGATTTCCCAAAACTGTTTCAATAGCAATC
>CAZNMP010000184.1:0-6491 GCA_964573875.1 uncultured Planctomycetaceae bacterium
CATGGTGTACGCAGGCCGTTTCCGAGGCGGTTGGCGTGCAAATGCTGTCGTTGGTGATTGTACTGCTGGGGGTATATTTGGCCGGAAATTCCGCGAAAAAACCAGTGTAGTTGACACGCCGAAATCTGTACGGCATTCTGAATGGCATGAGCACCGGCTGGTTTATAAGGTTGAGGGTGAGGCGGTGCTTATGGCGCAGATGCGGTATCACTATTGAGCCCTCCGTTGCAGGAAGGAGCCATCGTGAAATCAGACATGTCTCTCTTCTGACTCAGAATCTGTCGGAGGCTCTCGAAGTATCGCCGGTGCGTCTGGTGCAATGCCTCTTCGTTCTCGGCCTCCAATAGGACCACTTCGGAACCTATTCCTTTGCGGTTGAGATCCAATTCCAAATCAAGCCGCGAGTTTTCGGCCTCGTGCCGTTGCGAATCGTCGAAACTGCGAAAAGAAATGACACAGCCTTCACCCCGGTTATACTCGATTAGGAAAATCACTGTCATCTCCTTTTCAACTTGCCAAGGATAGAGATTACTTGCACGCCCCTCAAAAAAACCGGTAAGCCAAACCACTGCATCACGCCTTGGCCGGCTACTGGTCGCACCGCACAAAAGATTATGATATCAACCGTTTTTTGCTAAAGTCCCTAATTTTTAATCTCTTTCAATGCTTGATTGGCTGCCTGCTGAACTTTCTCATTTTTGTCCTTGAGTAATTCCGTGAGAGCCGGGATGGCCGGCTTCGATTCGGGCCCAATCTTCCCCAGAGTAAAGACAGCGGCTCGTCGAACGTCCGATTGCTTGTCTTTGAGCAATTCCATCAGGGCAGGAACAGCGGTCTTTGCCTCGGGACCAATTTTCCCAAGTGCCCAGGCAGCAGCCAGCCGAACCGCCCCATTCTTATCTTGCAACAGTTCGGTAAGAGGCGATATGGCTATCCTCGCTTCGGGACCGATGCCCCCTAATCCCCAGGCTGCGGCTCCCCGAACCTGTTCGCAAGTATCTCCATTTCCACTTCTGTCTTCAAGCAATTTAACAAGAACCGGAACGGCTGGCTTCGCTTCGGGACCAATTTTCGAAAAAGCCTGAGCCGCTTCCATGCGAACATGCCAGTCTTTGTCTTTGAGCAATTCCATGAGGGCTGGAACGGCGGCGGGACCAATCGTCTGCAAAGCCAAGCCGGCTTGCTCACGAACCTGTTGATTCTCATCTTTCACCAATGCTGACAGAGCAGGAATGGCAGCCTTCGCTGCAGGGGCAATTTCCCCCAAGGTTTTTGCTGCGGAATCCCGAATCTTCCAATCCTTGTCTTTGGCCAATTCCGTCAAAGCGGGAACGGCTGTGGAACCAATGTGAAAGAGTTCCAGTTCTGCTTGTCCCCTAACCGCTTCGTTCTTGTCTTTCACCAATTCCGTGAGAACTGGAATAGCTGTGGGACCGATCTTACCAAGGGCAAAAATCGCCCTTTGTCGCAACGCTTGGTCCTTGTCCTTCGTCAACGTTACCCATTGGTCGAGAGTTTTCCCTTGGTATGTTGGCTCTTTGCTCTGCGATGTTGATGTGTCTTGTTTCTTTGCTTGGCATCCCATACAGATGAAAGCACAAATGAAACCCAACAACAATTTAGAGGATGATGTCACGACATATTCCTTTTTGATGCCGGCCAAGAACTCTTCCTGAGAGTCGTCGCTGTATTCGGTATACTCGCCGCGGTCTAGCTGTTCGACGCCGGCCTTCACGTTCTGGAAGAGCTGCTCGCGTCGTTCCAACAAACGTAAGGCTTCGCTCACTACTTCAGCCGGATCGTGGTAGCTTCCGCGATCTACGATGCCCTGGACGAAGGACTCCAATTCCACGGGGATGGAAACTTGGATCATGGGCAACCTCCAATTTGATTTTTCCAATCTACACTGCTAGATGCAAAAAAATCAAGGGTGGGCGGATTCCCCAAGCGGCGGCAGGTGGAGCTGGCGGATGATGTGCATTGGCAAGAAAAGATGGTTGCGGTCGTCGGTTAGCGAGACGAAACCGTACTTGAGATAGAATCCTCGGGCGTCGTCGTCCAGTGCATCGACTTCGACCGCGCGAACGCCAAGGTGGTCGGCAATGTGTTGGATCCGGCGCAAGGCGTCGACGAGCAAATATTCGCCCAATCGTTGGCCTTGCGCAGTTTTATCAACGGCAAGTCGCCCGAGAAGAATTACGGGCACATCCAAGGGCGGTAATCCCCGAGCTTGCTGCGCCGGCAATGTCTCGCTTAGTACGTGGTGCGTCGAAAGGGCGTAATAGCCAAGAATGCGACAGTCGGATCCTGCAACGGCCACGTAAACCCGCGCAAGGTCTCTTCGCTCATACTGACCGGCCAAGCGTTTTAGCCAGTTGTCGAGCGTTGGTTTGCCGCAGTCGAAGAGACTTCGATCATGCGACGGTTCGAGTCGTTGGATAGTCCAAGCAGAGGCGGTCAATGGCTGCTCTTGTATCGTTGGGCGGCAGCCGTTAAGGCCGCATTGGGCTTCGCGTCCAGATCGTCCAGCATTTTCGTGAAAATTTCACGATCTTGCCCCGACAACCGTGTGGTATTGTGCCGGTCGAGCACTTCTTGGGCGTTTTGTGTGAGTGCGGCTATGGCGAAATCGGTCGTTGTTTGGCCCAATTGTGCGGCCGCCTCTTCGATGGTCGCCTTGAGGTCGGCCGGCAGCCGAAAGTTGAGGCGGGAGCTTTGTGTAGTAGACATGGCAGTCTCTCGGATCCGGGATAGTTGGGCGGGGCCGACGAGGCCTCTCTAGACAAATCTACCATGGGATGTGGCAAATTGCCATACCCTGTTTGTTTTGCAAATATCCCCCACTGGCATGAATCGGGGCTTGACCAAAAGGCTGTTGCCTGATAATCTGCCGTGCTTTACCCACTTTGTTGGTTGCCGGAGCTTTCAGACGTGCCTTACGACAGCATTGTTTGCGTAAAACAGGTTCCCGACACGGCCAATATCACGGCAGAGGCCATGAAGGATGACGGAACGGTCAACCGAGGGGCTTTGCCGACGATTTTCAACCCGGAGGATCTCCATGCGTTGGAAACAGCGCTCGAGGTTCGGGATGAATACGGCGGAACCGTAACGGTCATCAGCATGGGCCCGCCGAAGGCGGCCGACGTGCTGCGCGACTGTCTGTTCCGCGGAGCCGATCGGGCGATTTTGTTGACCGACCGCCGGGCCGCCGCTAGCGACACGCTGGCAACGAGCTATATCCTGGCCCAAGCCGCGAAAACGGTCGGCCGGTTCGATTTCGTGTTCTGCGGCCGTCAGGCCATCGACGGCGACACCGCACAGGTGGGGCCGCAATGTGCCGAAAAGCTCGGCATTCCGCAAATTACATATCTTGAGAAGCTGGTCAGCGTTCACGACCGGGTAGCCCGGATTCGCCGCAACATCGGCCACGGCTGGGAAATCGTCGAAGCGAAACTGCCCGTGTTGATTACGGTGATCGAGACGGCGAACGAGCCGCGTCCGCAAGCCGCGAAGCGTGTGATGCGCATGAAGCGAGCGAGGGTGCCGGCCGAAGTGGCCGCCGAAGTGAAAGCTGCGATGCCCGAGGCCTCGGAAGAACAACAGGCTGCCGAGACGAAGAATCGCATTGAATCGCTCAAAGCCTGTGGGCTGTTGATCGAGCAATGGGATCTCGACGCCATCGGCGCGGATCTTCAGCGTTGCGGTCTGGCCGGCTCGCCCACGAAGGTCCACCGCGTCCAGGCCATTGTGTTGACCAAAGAAGGCTTTACCGACGTTCCGCCGACCGAAGCCGGCGTCGGACAGATGGTACACGAGTTGGTAGTTGACCGAACATGGGGGTAGAAGAGGGGGCTAGGAATTGGGGATTAGGGATTAGAAATTTCCCTCCTCATTTCCGAGTCCTCGAATTTCTAATCCCTAATCCCCAACCTCTAATCCCTACTTGACTATGACAGAACCGAATCGCCAAGGCGAAGTTTGGGTGTTCGCCGAACAAGAAGACGGAGCGTTGCACGATGTGGCCCTGGAACTATGCGGCAAGGCGCGCGATCTGGCCGACCGGCTGGGCGTCAAAGCCGGCGCGGTGCTGCCGGGGGCGGGCGTTGGGCCGTTGGCCAAGCGTCTGATTGCCCAGGGCATCGACAATGTATATTTGGCCGACCATCCTCGGTTGGCGCATTACCAAACGTTGCCGTACGCTCGCGTGCTGACGTCATTGATTGAAAAGCATCGCCCGCAGATTTGCATCGTCGGGGCGACGGCCATCGGTCGCGACTTGGCGCCGCGCGTGGCATCTACATTGCGTTCCGGTTTGACGGCCGACTGCACCGACTTGGACATCAGCAATGTGACCGATCCCAAGGCCGGGGTCGAGCATCAGAATCTGTTGCTGCAAATTCGCCCGGCATTCGGCGGTAACATCATCGCCACGATTGTCAACTACGATCAATGGCCGCAGATGGCCACGGTGCGCGAGGGTGTGATGCCGTTGAAGCCGGCAGACAACACGCGGACGGGCCATGTCGTCGAAGAGAAGGTTGAGATCGACGACATGTTGATGGCCTTGAAGCTGATCCAGCGTCATATCGAGCCGCGCAAAGTGAACCTGAAGGGCGCGCGCGTGATCGTGGCGGGCGGCGGCGGCGTTGGCAGCCGCGATAATTTCAAGCTGATCTACGACCTGGCCGGCGCAATCGGCGGGGCCGTGGGTGCAAGCCGCGCGGCGGTCGATAGCGGATTTATCGGCAAAGAGCATCAGGTGGGCCAAACCGGGACGACCGTGCGGCCTGCGCTTTACATCGCCGTGGGCATCAGCGGCGCGGTCCAGCATCGCGCCGGCATGGAAGAATCGGCCAAGATCATTGCGATCAACACCGATCGCGATGCTCCGATCTTCGGAGTTGCCCATTACGGCATCGTCGGCGACTATAAAGAAGTGATTCCGATGATGATCAAGGCGATCAAGGAAAAGACGCGATAGTGGATTAGTGGCTAGTGGTTAGTGGCTAGTGGTTAGTAAAACGAGCGAAAAGGCCGCTTGCGAATGTCGCAAGTATGGTTCACCAATAACGGAGCAATTCCCCGTGGCGAATTACTTTCTCGATAACGAAGACATTCAGTTCCTCTTCAACCACATTGATCTGGGCGAATTGGCCGCGATCCAGGAAGACGGCTTTGTCAATGCCGACAAGGATCCGTCGGGATACGCACCTCGCGATGCCGCCGATGCCGTGGACAATTATCGCCGCATCTTGGAGATCATCGGTGAAGTGGCCGGCGACATGTTGGCCCCCAATGCCGAGCAGGTGGACCATGAAGGCAACACGCTGAACGAGGACGGCACCGTTACGTTGCATCCGCTGGTGCAGCAGAATTTGAAGCGGTTGACGCAGGCCGACCTGATGGCCTTCACGTTGCCGCGCAAATATGGCGGGCTGAATTGCCCCAGCTTGACCTACACGATGGCCAATGAGATTGTGGCTCGGGCCGATTGCTCGCTGACGAACTTGTTCGGTTTGCAGGGCATCGCCGAAACGGTCAACGCCTTTGCCAGCGACGAGATCAAAGACGAAGTGTTGCCGCGATTCGCCACCGGCGAAGTGACCGGCGCGATGGTGTTGACCGAGCCTGATGCCGGCAGCGATTTGCAGGCCGTGCGGCTTAAGGCGTTTCAAGATGAGCAAGGCAACTGGTATTTGAACGGCGTGAAGCGGTTTATCACCAACGGTTGCGGTGAAATTCTGCTGGTCTTGGCTCGCAGCGAGCCGGAAATCAGCGACGGCCGCGGTCTGAGCTTGTTCATTGCCGAGCGTTCCGAGCGGGTGAAGGTGCGTCACTTGGAGAGCAAGTTGGGCATCCACGGTTCACCCACCTGCGAATTGGTTTTCGACAACACGCCTTGCCGGTTGATCGGCGAGCGTCAGCGCGGCTTGATCACCTACGTGATGGCATTGATGAACGGCGCCCGCGTGGGCATTGCCGCACAATCGCTGGGCGTGGGCGAAGCGGCCTATCGGCTGGCCCGCACGTATGCCCACACACGTTGCCAATTCGGCGGACCGATCGAACGGCTGCCTGCGGTGGCCGAGCTTGTGACCGACATGAAGATCGACGTGGAAGCCGCCCGGGCATTGGCCTACGAAACCGCTCGGGTTTGCGACCACGAGAACAACAACCTTCGCGTGTTGGAGCTTGGTCTGTCGGCCGACAAGGAAGATGAAAAACGGCGGAAGCAGCTTTCGCGAGCGTATAAGCGGCTGAACGGCATGTTGACGCCCATGAGCAAGTATTACTGCTCCGAGATGTCGATCCGCGTTGCCACGAATGCGATCCAAGTGTTGGGCGGCTCGGGCTATATGAAAGACTATGCCGCTGAGCGATATCTGCGCGACGCTCGGATCACAACGATCTACGAAGGCACCAGTCAGTTGCAGGTCGTTGCGGCGGTGCGAGGCGTCACTTCCTGCTCGCTCGACACCTGGTCGGAC
>CAZNMP010000185.1:0-6481 GCA_964573875.1 uncultured Planctomycetaceae bacterium
GGCACACCAAGTCGGGATGTGTCGCCAAATACGGTTTTCCCCGCTGAATCCAGTAGGCTGTTCTGCAAAGTCGGCGATAGTCCAACGACGTGTCGAACGCGACGACCACCGCGTCCGGCTCGGTGTTGGCATCGACGATTTCGTAACCGGCTTCTGTGAATTCCTTGGCGAGACCGTCCGTGCCGAGCAAAAACAATCGTCGCAATTCCGGCCGATATTGGCCGAGATAGTCCATGGTCGCTTGTCCCGACGTATGTACATTGTCCAGCCGGGCATCCAGTCCTTTGGCTTGCAGTGACGCCACATAATCCCGCCGACTACGCGAGGAGTTGTTGGTAAGAAACGTGTAGTCGATTCCCAGTGCGCGAAGAGTGTCGAAAAAAGGGAGTGTCCAGGGAAACAGGCGGCCGCTGAGATATACGGTGCCGTCCAGGTCGAGAACGACATGGCGAACAGTTTTTAGACGCTCACCCATTGGTGGTATTTTCCTTCCGTGCAAAAAAAAAGACCCCGCGAATCGCTCGCGGGGCCTTTCTCTATATTCTCTGGCCCTGTGCACGAATAAATCGTACGCCGACTATATTTTTCACACAAGAAAAGCTATATTACATGTTTACATGCGTGTTTGTCAATCCCCTTCGTGCGATTTGTGATGAAGCAACGGGTTCCGTCCAGCGCCATGGCCACATGGCTTCGTAAGCCGATCATTCCCGCCGTGTGGGAAGTGCAAAAGGACCAAGCGGCGTTGGCCGGCGCAAGCATCGTTTTTCTGCAAGGAGGCGAATTGGCCGATTTGCCCAGGCTGTTGGCCTCCTTGGAGAACGGTCCACTTGCTGGTGTGCCGGTCATGCTGCACATCGATCTGTTGGCTGGTTTGGCAAACGACGAGGCCGGTTTACGTTACATTGCCGGTCTGAAACGCATCAGTGGCGTGATTACCGTGCGTCACCATTTGGTTTCCACTGCCCGCCGCTTGGGGTTGGCGTCGATCGTGCGATTGTTTTTGCATGACAGCCGGGCTGTAGATCGCGGTTTGGCTGTTGTCGAAAAATCCAAACCCGATGCCATCGAGATGTTACCTGGCATTGCGGTTTGTGAGCTTGCGGATCAGTTTCGCGGCATACCTATTCCGCGCATTGCCGGCGGGTTGATTCGTACACCGCAATTGGTCCGTAAAATCCTCGACACTGGTTGCCAAGCCATCAGTACCAGTAATCCCAGCCTTTGGCGTTTGAACAATGCCGGAAACGGCTTGTAGTCAGGCGTCCCACCGTAGAGCCACGCATTTTCGTTGAGCAGATTTGCATCCAGCTGCATTACTAACCCAAAGATCGTGAAGTTTTTAACAATGTTTAGCGACCAACGGGAGCGAATCGAAGACAATCGAGCAGTAGCTCGTATTGGTTGGCGGCCCTGCCGCCCTGCGTTTCATCCGGGAAAAGCGACCATGATTCATAGACCAAGCCATTTGCTGTTCTTGCGTTCACGATTTTGGTTTTTCGCCGTGTTGCTGATTGTGATTTTCGGAGGACAACCGTCCCAAGCAGCAAAAAACGTGATATTGATGGTCGCCGATGGAACCGGTCACAACGCATGGCTTGCAGCAAGCATGTATCAAGGAAAGGTTGGCAAACAAGTATACGATCAGACCGATTGGGTTCGGCTCTCCGCTTGCACCTATCCCTTGAACCGCAAAATCGTTCCCACAGGCGACAACCGGCAAGATCCCGCGTTGGTTTATAATCCGCAAAAGGCATGGATCGCCGCGCCCGAAAGCGATAATTCCGGCATTTTCGCGGGTTACTTTTATTTAATGTCGGCTTGCACCGATTCGGCCGCGGCGGGTACGGCCATGGCCACCGGACAAAAAACTTACGATACAGCCATCAACTGGTCCAATGAGGACAAACCGATGCTTGGAAAAACGATTGCCGAGATCGCCAAGGCGGCGGGCAAATCGGCCGGCGTTGTCACATCGGTGCCCTGGAGCCACGCCACACCAGCCACGCTGGGCGGTGCACATAAGATCAACCGCAACCATTACTCGCAAATCGCCAAGGAAATGCTTGGTTCCTCATGGCTGAGCGTGATAATGGGCGCCGGCAACCCCGATTTCGATAATGACGGTAAACCGCTGCCAGCCACTAAGAAGCACGACTATCAACCGGTGGGTGGCGAAGATACTTGGAAAGCGTTGAAGGCGGGCAAGCTGCCGTGGAAATTGATTGAGAAACGTGAGGATTTCGAGGCATTGACGTCCGGCCCCACGCCACCGAAAGTATTGGGGACGGCTCAGGTCGCCTCGACGCTTCAAGAAAACCGCCGGCGAATTGCTTTGTCCGGCGATAAAAATCGTTCGATCGGCGCCACCGCCCCGGCATCGCAACAATCCGGATCGCCGGAGCCGTTTGCAGTTCCCATGAACAAGAACGTGCCGTCACTGGCCGTCATGGCCAAGGCAGCTATCAACTGCTTGGACGACAATCCCCAGGGTTTTTATTTAATGATCGAGGGCGGTGCCGTCGATTGGGCCAACCACGCCAATTTACCCGACCGGATGATTGAAGAGCAGACGGAATTTATTAAGGCCGTCGAGACGGTTGTCGCCTGGATCGAATCACACGGCGGTTGGGACAACACGCTGTTGATTCTTACGGCCGATCACGAAACAGGGCTTCTCTGGGGGCCTGATTCCGGCAAAGTGGCGTTTCAGCCGCTGCAAGACCGCGGCGAAGGGAAAGTGCCCGGTCTGAAATACAATACGCATGGACACAGCAACAGCCTTGTGCCGCTCTATGCGCGCGGCCCCGGCAGCCGGCGATTCGCCGAGCTTACCAAGGGCAAAGATTCCAAAGCTGCCGCTTGCTGGAACTACTCGGGCAATTATGTCGAGAATACCGCCATCTTTACGGTGATGCGGGCGGAAATCGCGAAAGACAAAAAGCCCTAATCCGCATTTCTCGGTGTAGGGTGGGTCAAGGTCGCATAAACTCCTGGTGGGACTACGCAAACCGATCAACCATTGTGCCACACCTTGTAAGAAGCAAACCGACTTGCTGCGACCGAAGCCCCACCAGAATATCTAGTCCGGCTCGCCGCAGAGGCCGAAACGCCGCGTAAAGAGATCGACGATCGCGTCGAGAACTTGTTCAGCGTCGGGGCCGACGGCCGTGAAGGTGAGTTCCGTGCCCTGGACCGCGCCGAGCCCCAAAATTTGCAGAATGTCGCCGGCGTCGATCGTCTGTCGGGCCGTGCGTGCCTCGACTTTCGATTTCGATTGCTTGACCGTTTGCACGATGGCCAAACTCGGCCGGGCATGAAGTCCCGCCGGATTCAAAACCGTTACCTTGCGCGTCATCGACGGGCTTACCATTTCTTCCACCACCACAAAAATCGAACCAAAAGCGATGAGGATGCCGCCAATAGCAGCACGATCCAGAACATCCACGGATGATCCATCCCCGGAAATTGCACGTTCATCGAAAAGACGCTTACCACGAATGTCGGCAACATGATGGCCAGCGTGATGATCGTCAACGTCTTCATCAACCAGTTCAAGTTGTTGCTGACGATCGACACCCGGGCGTCCATCATGCTGGCCAAAATGTTCGAGTAAATCTCGGCCTGTTCGTAGCATTGAATGTTTTCAATCTGCAAGTCGTCGATAAACTCGATCTGCTCGGCCGTAAGGCTCAGCTTGGCGGCGTTGACCTTCAGCCGCTCGATCAATTTGCCGTTGCTGTTGATGGCGTTCAGATAGTAAACCAAGCTCTTTTCCAGGCTGAAAAGGTTGAGCAGATATTTGTTCTGCATCGAGGCGTTGATTTGATCCTCGAGCGCGTCGGACACGGTGTTGATCACCTTGAGATGCCCGATGAAGTGGAAGATGGCGTTGTCGATGATTTTTAGGACAAGTTCCTGAAGCGATGCGATTTTGGCCGGCCGTTTGCCCTCGAACAAAGGCTCCTCGCCCGACGATACGATAATCAATTTATCGGCGAACAAGAACAAACCGATCGATGTGATGCCGAACACGAAGGTGTCGATGCTCGAATAGTTGCGCGGACGCTTCAAAATAATCGCGATGTGG
Organism: uncultured Planctomycetaceae bacterium; assembly: GCA_964573875.1. Classification (GTDB taxonomy): domain Bacteria; phylum Planctomycetota; class Planctomycetia; order Pirellulales; family Thermoguttaceae; genus CAYWGR01. The sequence continues at coordinate 4,091 of CAZNMP010000185.1, forward strand.
CTGGGCTCGAACTCGAGACGGGCTAATTCGTCCGGGTCGAGAGCAGAAGAAAACGTATGTTCGTCCAGCTTGAGCGTATCAATCAAATATCTGCGTTCCGCCTCATCGGGATTCACGTACAACAATACGTTGCCCGAATCGCCGTCCGGCGCAAGTTTGCCGTCGATCAACATCATCCGTCGCAGCATTCTTTCTTCTTCCTTCCGCCGGGTGCAATTTCCGAATATGTCCAAAACACTCCAACATACTATACTTTTATATTCAGCGTAAGCGGCAATGGAATCTCCGATAGAGGAAGCCGGCTTCGCCTTCTCCGGGCCCGTTTCCACGACTCTCCTTTGGCTGAGAATCGATCAACCCCCTTTGGATTGGTAGACTCTTGACTATAATGAGAGTTGTCAAAAATGCTCCCCCCCGCGATACCGTGGCGATGGCCATGTGGTGATATTATGTTTAATCCGCTGGTTTTGCCCGAATTGCGTGAATTGCTCCACCAGAACGACGCGGTGACGCTTTCCGAAGTGTTGGCCGATTTGCATCCCGCCAGTATTGCCGAGTTTACCGAGGGGCTTTCGGTGGACGAAACTTGGCAGCTCCTAAGCCATACCCCCATCGAGAGGCAGGGCGAAATCTTTTCGTTCTATCCGATCCCCAAACAGGTCGAAATGGTCCACGGGGCGGAGTTAGCGCGGGTATCCAAATTGCTCGAGGTCATGCCTCCTGACGACCGCGTCGACTTGCTGAAACAGCTTGATCCGGCGGTCGTCGAAGATTTGATGCCCTTGGTGACCAAGGCCGAGCGACAGGACATCCGGATGCTGTTGTCCTGTCCCGAGGGCAGCGCCGGATCCGTCATGACCACCGAGTATGCGACGGTGCCGCCGGATGTGACGGTCGAGCAGGCGATTGCCTTGGTGCGTCAGCAGGCGCCCTCGCGCGAGACGATCTATTCGATTTATGTGCTCGACCAGGGACGACATTTGACCGGTTATATTTCGTTGCGCGATTTGATTCTTGCCAAATCCACGGCCAAAGTGCGCGACATCATGGAGGACGATGTTATTTCCGTTCGTATCGACCAGGACCGCGAAGAAGCGGCTCGCGAACTGGCGCAATACGACTTTCTTGCCATTCCCGTCGTCGATGAACAAAACCGTCTGGTCGGAATCATCACGCACGATGACGTGATCGATGTTATGCAGGAAGAAGCGACGGAAGACGCATTGTTGATGGGCGGCGTCAGCGTCATGGAAGAGAACTATCTGGATGTCAGTTTTGCCACCGTTTGGCGACGACGCGCCTTGTGGCTTTCCGCATTGTTTGTCGCGGAATTGTTCACCTTTACCGCGTTGGCATCCTATGAAAGCGCGATACAAAGCATTATCGCGTTGAGTTTATTCGTGCCCTTGTGTATTTCCACCGGCGGCAACTCGGGCTCCCAAGCTGCGACGCTCATTACACGCGCTTTGGCTTTAGGACACGTAGGCATCTACGATTTCTGGCGCGTCTTGCGGCATGAAATTCTGATGGGCTTGGCGCTGGGCGCTACCCTTGGCTTGATCGCCTTTATCCGCGCTTCGCTGACGCCTGCCTCGGTATTGGGAAATGCCGATCGTTGGATTCTTGCAATCGTGATCGCCCAATCGGTGGCGGTCATCTGTCTATGGGGTACGTTGGTGGGCTCGATGTTGCCCCTTGCGTTCAAACGGATCGGCGTTGACCCCGGTTATGCGTCCAGCCCTTTCGTCGCCACTTTCGTCGATGTGACGGGAATCGTTATCTATTTTTCAATTGCCAAAATCTTTCTGCTCTAGCCGCCGCCTTTCCGCCAATACGGTTGTCGGATTAATACCGGCTTTGGTCAGAAAATGTGTTGCGTTGCCGGCAAATCCAATATCTATTGATTGTAGATATTAATCCCGCCCCTTGCGGTTAGTTCCCTCCAAGCAAAGGAATTTCCCATGAAACGATCTTGTCTGAAAATCCTCTCGTTTTTCATTGCCGGAACTTTGTGGGCGATTTTAGCTGCAAATATCGTAACTGCGGCGCCAGTCGATCCCCTGCTGAAAGTCGGATTCGCCGAGCGCGACATCACGCCGGATATCGGCATGGAAATGCCGGGCGGATATGGCAAAATTTTTCACCAGGCCCTGCATGATCCTTGTAAAGTCCGGGCCGTGGTCTTCGACGACGGCCGCGGTCGCGTCGCCTTGGTCGGTATCGATGCCCTCGCCGTCCGGCGGCCTCTGGTCGAAGCCGTACGCAAGGCGGTTCACGAGAAATGCGGCATCGTTCCCGAGGCAATTCTCATCGGCGCGTCGCATTCGCATTCTTCCGGTCCGACATGCATGGTGGTGCCGGGCGAGTATGATTTCGCTTCGCCGTTCGTGA
>CAZNMP010000186.1:0-6459 GCA_964573875.1 uncultured Planctomycetaceae bacterium
CAAGGATGGGGGGCTTGGGAATTGCTGATTATCAGAACTGTCATCGGCAAAATTAGCAAAATCATCCCATTTTAACGAACGCCGGATCTCCATTCTACGCCTAGACTTACGTTCAGCGGGAAATTCTGTACAAGAATTTATCGCGGGGATTGTAGTGGATGTAAGTTTTTTTATGCGTCGAAAAGGAAAGAAGAGAGCGTTGGGCTACGATGCTCGGGGAGACTGACACAGGCAAAGGATATGGGGGGAAGTCTGCGGGGATGTTGTTGCGTTCTGCATTGCTGATGAGCCGTTCCGAGGCCAAGCAGGTCGGCAAACTCGGTTGAAAGAGCCGTGTGTTTGCGGTTGAAGCTGGAACATTGGCAGTGTCGGCATCAACAAGTCGTTGTTGGGCATTGCCAGGATCGACGCACCAAGAGCGTCGCATTCGATGCGGGGTGCGGCGATTTCAGTGTGTCGGCATTTCGGCATCGCCTATTTCTAGCGCAACCAAAAAAGCGGGGAAGGGCATACGCATGTCAAGGATTCGACTGCGAGCGTTGCTTGGCGGTTGCGGCATTCTTTTTCTAAGCACTTTGGCTTGGGCAGACTATCCCACAGGCTACGATCAGGCGTATATCGATGCGGTCAACTACTGCAAAGCGGAATTGACCACGCAAGATATCGATTACCATCTGACCACCATCACCACCACCGATCCGGTGTTGATGACGTGCTTCACCGATTGGGCGTACTACGACCGGGCTTACATCGACAACACGCATCGCGGACAACTTTGGTGCACCGTGGCGGGAGAGCAATGGCAGTTCTATAAAACGCACCAGACCTCGCCGGAAACCCTATTGTCGCGAACCAAGCAGTTGCTTGGTCTGCCCTCGAATAATAACGGAAATTGGATTGTGGAATTTTGGGTCGATCCATCCTCGCTATTCCGGCCTGCCGTTGACGAGAGCCTTACCAATCCGGTAACCAATATCAATGAAAGTGAAGCGAGCGATTGGTACAAAGCCCGCAAGGCCGATATTTACAGAGACGCGAAGAATCCGCCGTATCCGTGGACTCGCGCGGGCTATACCTACGATTGGGGAACCGGCACGAGCGATCACGTCGGCTTGTCGGAGTTTGTCGCCAGGAGCTTGAAGGAAACGGAAGGAACGCCGATCACGGTCCGATCGGTTTTCAGTCCTGTTTCGTATCTTTATTACGTTCGAGAAACCGATTCGTTCAACGTTACCGACTGGTGCAGTACGATTTGGTGCGGTACGAAATATCTTCCGGCCACGGTGGGCGGCAATCAGATCGACATTGCCCAAAATGTCACGATCTATAATGGCGATGGGATTTTGGTTACGGATCTGGCAGGGCAAGACAGCAATTGGGTGATCAACAACCGTGGCGTTATCTTGGGGCCCGGCAGCACGCTCTACGACAGCAGCATGGCATTCGTCAATGCAGGCGGAACTTTGAATAACTACGGCATCATCACAGGCGACGCCTATGGCGTGTTGGGTGACGACGCCAGTTCGCGGCCGATTACAATCACCAACAGCGGCACGATCACCGGAACAGTCAGCGCAATTCAGACAGGCGGCGGTAACGACGTGATTACGACCAACGGCACGATTATCGGCAATATCCTTACACGAGGCGGCAATGATACGATCAATGTGACGGGCGGAACGATTTCGGGCAATATCGACGGCGGCACCGGCACTAATACGTTGAATTTCAACCTGCCGCATGCCTCGACATTCCTCTTCACGGATGCGATCGAAAATATGACGGATGTGAACATCAACACCGGCACCGTGAAGTTTGGCGGCGATGTAACATCCAACGTAACAGTTGGGGCCGAAGGCATTTTGGGCGGAAGTTTCTGCATGACAGGTCTCTTGACCAATGAAGGCATCTTATCGCCCGGCAACAGCATTGGCGTGATTGATGTTGCGGGCAATTATGAGCAAGCGGCCGGAAGTCGGTATATCGTCGAAGTGGCTCGGTCGTCGAGCGGCACTACGTTGAACGATCAATTGATCATCACCGGCACGGCCAACTTGGCAGCCAATAGCATTATCGACGTTCGATATGGCAACGGCGAGAGCGGCAGCGTGTTTCAAACGGGCGACACGTTCGAGATCATCAGCGCCGGGGTGCTCGAGGACAGCGGCAGCGGCGTAATCGTCACCGCGGATTCCGCGTTTCTGACGTTTGCCGGCGAGGAGAGCGGCGGCAATTACTACTTGATGCTTACACGCTCGGCGACATTCCGCTCGGCCGCAACTTCGGGCAATAACGCCGCGATGGGCGGCGCGCTCGACGGCGATGCGGCTTCGGCGTCTGGAGCGTATGCAGACTTTATCAACCACATGCTGTTTACCAACTCGGCCACTTTCAATAGCATCTTGCAGCAACTGAGTCCGGCTACGTATCTGACAGCCTATGCCGCGACGGATCGGACGACGCAGTATATGGCGGAAAGTACGGGCGATTATCTACGCAAACGCCGCGCGGGGCAGATCAATCCGGGCCTCTACCAAAGGTCTACCTATGAAAGTTCAACGGCGCTGGCCCGAGCCATTGGCAGCCCGACGGAGATGGCCGGTATCATAAAATACTGTGCGAACGAAAACAATTCAGACTTCGAACCGCGTGCAATCGACCGAACGCGATCGGTTTGGGCCAACCCGTTCGGCGTTTTCTATGGTGAACGCACGAGCGGAGACCATTTGGGCTTTCAATCGAACGTAGCGGGCATTCAGTTCGGCATCGACAAGCAACTGGATGAATCCTGGATTGCAGGCATCGGCGGCGGATACTGCCAGACCCATCTCGATACGAACGACCAACTATCGGCCGGCACTATCAATACGTTTCGCGTAGGCCCCTATGCGACATGGTATGACGGCGACTGGTATCTCGATATGTCGTTGACCGGCGGGTTTCACGACAACAGTTTGAGCCGTTATGTAGACGTTGGTCAGATGAACGGAACGGCCCAAGGCGACTATCATGCCAACGATTTGTCGCTGTATTACGGACTTGGCCGCGATTATCGCATGGGGGCCTATACCCTGACGCCGCAGGCATCGCTGCAATACATTTATTATCGTCAGAACTATTTTACGGAAACGGGCGCGGACGAGGTGGATTATGTTGTCGATCCGCGTAACGCCAATTCGTTGCGGTCGCGGTTCGGCGGGCAGTTGTCGAGCACGGTTCAACGCGGCGGGGTGAAGGTAGTACGCGAAGTTTTTGCCGGTTGGGCACATGAATACTTGGGCAACGATCCGCTGGTGGCCCGATTCGTCGGCGGCGTGACTCCGTTCTCGACGGATCGCGGCGGATTGTTCCGCGATGCGGGCTATTATGGAATTGGTCTGACGGCGATCCCCAGCGGACGTACTTCCCTATTCGCCCGGTACAACGGCGAGTATTCAAGCGGGGGACACTTCACGGCGGTTGATCTTGGCCTGACGTATGCGTTTTAACGCGGCGCGGCCTATTTCTTTTGCCAGCGGTCGTCAGGCTCCAATACGGTGCGCACCTGAGGGCCGTCGAGCCATCGCTTGGCTTGGGAATCGTTCCGAAGGTAGGCATCCCAAAAGGCCGTTGTGACGGCGAGAATCGCTCGGTGATGGTTGGGATTGTGCTGATGCTTTTCGCCTGGCAAAGGTCGGTCGCCGAAGGCGGAATGTTCGGCCTTGTCTAAAACCAGTTCGTACTTTTCCGAAGGGGGCAGCGCGGAGAATACCTTCAGACGCGAGGCGGCGGAAGTGTCTCCGATGGGCGAATCATCCAAGGTGCCCGTGAGCAACAACCAGGGAATTTTGACCGATGCGAACGCTTTTTGAGGATCGGCGGCCCAGCGGGGGCTGCTGGGACTCATCACAACAGCGGCTTTGATCCGCGGGTCGGTGAAGTCACGGCCTAGAGGATATGTTTGGCCGCTTATGGCTTGCGTGGTGATTGCCCCGAACGAATGGCCCGACATGCCGATGTGCAGGAGATCCAGCCTATTATGCAGAATATGGGATTCGGCTTTGTTCCAACGTTCCAATTGATCGAGAACAACGTGAACATCTTTCACGCGGAGCAGGAAATTATCCAGGCTTGCGGCATTGCGGAGGGCGGTCATGCGTTGGGCGGTCGGTTTGTCTTTCCAAACGCCGGCGTCGCTGCCCGGATGTTGCAGAAACACGGCCACATAGCCTCGCAAGGCCCAATGCTCGCCCAGATAGACTCTGCCGTTTCGCGATCCGCCGAGACCATGACTAAAGAGAACCACGGCCGCCGGTTTTTTGTCGGCAGGAAGATAAACGCGAAGGGGAATCTCACGTGACCGCTCTTGATCGACGACGGTCAATTCCTTTTGTTCCGGCTTGGCTTTTGCGGTCAGTAAAGGATTGTAGTCGGCTGCCAGACCCAAGGCGGGCAGAGCGACCTTGCAATAAACCAAGAGCAGGAAAGTTGCGGCAACTCGCATGACACGTCCTCACGACTGGATGGCTTTCCGAGGTAAGATCGTCGGCGAGAGAATCCGGCTGCTTGTTATTAGGGGGCGGACTTCTCCTGCGGCAAATACTTGACCCTTAGATTGTATTCCAACATCATCGGAAGTTCATTTCGGCCCTGGTCGGGTAGCAGCTTCAACAGTTTTTTGGCCAGTTCCGGAGCATCCTTCTGGTGTTTGCCCTTGGTCAAGGCGGTTGCGTTTTCGTCAAAGGTTTTGAGATAGGTTTTCATATCCTCGATATCTTTCAGACCGGCAAGACTGCCGTGCCCGGGAATGATTTTCTTCGCGTCGAAGGAAGCCAACACATCAAGATCGGCAATCCAGCCCGGGACATTGCTTTCGCCCATAAAAGGGTGGCAGTCGATGAACAGGAGATCACCGCTGAAGAGAACCTTGTCGGAAGGCACCCAGACCACGAGGTTGTCGGGGCAATGGCCGTGGCGCAGGGATCGCAACTCGACGATGACTCCGCCGAGGTCGATATTCATCGTGCCTGTAAACGAGACCGTGGCGGGCGCAAGCACGGTTCCTTCGATATCCTTGCGAGTCAGGCCATGTTGGTCGGCATGGGCCAAGGCATAATTGCCGCGTTCGGCCAGGAGCTTTGGTGCGGACGACGCGCCGACGACCGTTGCGCCCTCAGCCGTGAAAACGCAGTTGCCCCAGGCGTGATCGAGATGGTAGTGGGTGTTGACAGCCCAAAGGATCGGCAGCTTGGTGATTTTGCGAATATCGGCGAGCAGCAGTTGGCCTTCCTTGGCGGAAGTCAGAGTATCGACGACCAATGCCGCCTTGCTGCCTACGACAACGCCGGCGTTAGCCCCGAAGCTTCGGGCAGGCGTCATCGGCGAGACATGGGCGTAAGACCAGACATGATCGCTTATTTTTTGCAGTTGGCGATCCTCGGCCGCCTGAATGTTGCATGTAAATAGGCTGACGAGACATACCAAGAGTAATGAAGTGCGTTTCATCCAATAATCCTCCCGTTTTGTGGCATCGCCCTTATCCCCTGTCATTTTTTCCTGTTTTCAGACAAGGAAACCGTTTGCATCATAGGCGTGTTTGATCGTCAATTATAGACAGGACGAGCTTTACGGACGAGCCCCCTCTTTTGATTCCATTTTTGGCTTGGAAGTCCAAGGGGAATAAAAAATCTCGTTCCGAAGCTGGAGCTTCGGATCGAGGGAAGGGGTAAACTGGAGCTTTGGGACGCCACTAGCGTGTGCATAAGGTTCCCAAGCCGGAGCTTGGGAACCAGGATGTGGTCTAGCCAGGATGTGGTTAGTTAGGACGTGGCCAACCAGGATGTGGTCAAGTTGTCGGCATGGTCCGACTACTTGGACGCTTTCGAGGCTTCTTGCACCCACTTGTTCCACACGGCTGGGTCGTCAAGCATCTTGATGAAGACGCCGCCGATGACCGTGCGAGCTTGGAAACCGACTTGCCGAGCGTCCTTGGTCTCATACCAGTCGGTCAACGGAACACGTTGCGGCGTGTGGTTGACGAACTCATAGACGGGCTTCATCAGAGCGTCGAAGTCGGCCCGAGTGGCAGCCAAGGTGGCGGTCCAGGTCTCCCAGTCGGTCTTGGTGTAGTTGGCCCGATTGTCCAAGGGCAATCCGAAGCGGTTGAGCTTCGTTTTGTAGAAGGCGATTTCCTTGGCGGCGACATCGAGCGGGAACAGTTTCAAATCGAGCAACCGGTCCCACACCAAGTTGTATTTCTGGCTCCATGTGCCGGCGCGGTCGAAGGCCAGCCGGTAATGGTCACCATTGTCGGCCATCTTGATCCACTCGCGGGCGAACGTTTCGGCCGTGCGGCGATACTGGACGGCCTCGTCCTTCTTGCCGGCCATGTCGCACATTTTTGCATAGGCGCCAAGGGCCATGATCGCTTTGACCGAAAGGTTGGCATTGTGGGCCAAGTGTCCGGCGAAATCGTCGGTG
>CAZNMP010000187.1:0-6449 GCA_964573875.1 uncultured Planctomycetaceae bacterium
TCGCTGCAAACTGCGCCGTCGGAATAATCGGCAAACTCAAGCCCGGACTTTGCCCTGATTTGAAAGAAGGTCCAGAAAATAGACCGTAAGAGGGTGCTATAATTGCCTAGTCGTAGTCCGAAAGCGGTCAAGGATCCTTTTTTGCATAGACAGGAGTAGTTTCGTGGCAAAGACACCCGATAATCCCGAGCAGAACTTAGACACCCCTCCAGCGGCTGAAGGAGCTGGCGCGCCCGCCAATGCTCCACAGCGGGTTCAAGTGGAAATTGATGATTCCAAAGTTTTGGCGCTCTATGCCAATTTCTGCCGGGTTACAGGAACACCGGAAGAATTGATTATCGACTTTGGTTTGAATCCGCAACCGTTCGGCGTGCCGACACACCCGATTCCCGTTACCCAGCGGATCATTACGAATTTCTATACGGCAAAACGAATGCTTCATGCGTTGCAATTGACGATCCAACGACATGAAGCGACCTTTGGCGTTTTGGAAACCGACGTGCAGAAGCGCGTTCGGGCCGGAGCCCCAGGTCAACCTCGTCCGTAGAAGTTGTTCGGTTTACGAAAAATGACACCGTGTCGAGTCGGAGGAGATCTCCGATTCTTCACGGTGTTTTTTTATGCCGTAACGATAAACAGCGTTCCGAAGCTGGAGATTCGGAATGGAACCCCGGAATTATTTAAACCGACCAGGGGTTTATCGGGTTAGCAACAACTTGCCGGGCGATTGCAGGTAGTCGATAACATCGTGGAGGAACTTGCCGGCAGCGGCTCCGTCGATCACGCGATGATCAAACGAGAGGCTCAGCGGGATCATGAGCCGGCCTTCGATTTTTCCTTCGTACACGCCCAGGAGCCATCGTGAGCGCCCCAACAGCAAGATGGCAACTTCAGGATGATTGATGATCGGCGTGGCATGGACGCCGCCTGCAGCGCCAAGATTGCTGATGGTAAATGTTCCGCCGCGAAGCTCATCCACCGAGAACTCGCCGGATCGGGTGCGTGCGGCCAGCAGTGTTAATTCTCGTGCGATTTGCAGAACGCCCATCTGATCGACATTGCGAATGACCGGCACGACCAGGCCGCGAGGCGTATCGACGGCGACGCCCAGGTTAATGTACTGTTTGAAGACGATCTGTTCTTTTTCTTCGTCAAGGCTTGCATTCATTACGGGGTGCTGCCGCAAGGCCAGTGCCACGGATTTCATGACAAAAGGCATCGCGGTAAGCTTGACCGTCGGGCCGAGATAGGCCGGGGGAACTGTTTTACGCATACGTTCCAAATCGGTCACGTCGGCATCATCAAACAGTGTCACATGGGGAATCGTACTGGCCGATTTAACCATGTGAGCGGCAATGGTGCGGCGAATCATCGACATGTGTTCGCGACGCACGGGACCATAGGCGTCGTTGCTTAATTCGCCCGGCGGAACGGCCGGCTCACGGGTGCCGCGCTGGGCGGGAATGCCTTGGGACGGCTTCGGAGGAGTTTCAGGCGTTGATTCGTCCTGTTTTTCGGAAGCGATTGCCGAGGCGCGGATGTCTTCGACGGTAATCCGCCCGTTTTTGCCCGTGCCGCGAACTTGGGCGATATCGACCTTCAGTTCACGTGCCAAGCGTCTTGCTTCAGGGCTAGCGGGCACCGTGGCAGTTGCGTCGGCTGTTTCGACTGCGGCTGCTTGTTCGTTTGTTGAAGCGGAAGGCGAGGATTCTGGTTCCGTTTTGGCCGGAATTTCCGATTCCACTTCGATCGTGAAGATGGTTTGACCGACTTGGACCGTTTGGCCCTTGGTCACTTCGACTTTTGTGATCTTGCCGGCGTGTGGGCAGGGGATTTCGACGACGGATTTCTCGGTTTCAACTTCGAGTACGCTGTCGTTGCCCGCGATTACGTCGCCTTCGCGCACCAGCACGCTGACGACATCGCCGGTAGTGATGTTTTCGCCTAATTCGGGGAGCTTGAATTCGATTATCATAGTCAAGTTTACAACACAATTGGGTGCTTTTTTTCGGGATCCAGCCCAAGCGTTAAAATTGCTGCGGTCAGGTTATTCGGAGGAAATTGACCATTTTTGGGCAGCTTGTGCAACGCTGTTAGGGCGATATTTCTTACTGCCCGTAGCCATTTGCGATTTATTTTTCTGCTTCAAGCATTGTGGTTGTCTTGCGCCGCATAACAGCTTGCAGCCCCCCCGATCCACCAGTGGCAAATATAAAAAAATGAATTGGTTGCAGGAGATAGAGGGACCAGCCCATCTGTTCGTGGGCCTCGATTTGTCGCAGCACTTTATCAGCGGACAACGATTGAAACTGTTTGTACTTGTAGCAATCCATTACTAGGCTCCGGAAACGAATGAAACAAGCTCCAAAAGAATTACGAAACTGCAGGACATTGTATTGCAAGCGGCCGCACGTTTTTTTCAATTTCGGGCAGAAGATCACGGCGAGACACCTTAAGTTCGTAACGTGTTTGCAAGTTTAGCCAAAACTCAGGCGTGGTACGAAAATAAACAGCCAGCCGCAAGGCCGAATCGGCCGTGATTCCGCGACGTCCGTGAATGATGTCGCTGATGCGCGTGACAGGCACGTCAATGTCGCGGGCCAGCTTGTTTTGGCTGAGTCCCAAGGGCTCCATGAATTCCTTCTCCAGGATTTCTCCGGGAAGAATGATGTCTAGTTTCTTACGCATCATTGACGTTCCTGAGTAACAATTTGCTAGTGATAATCCACGATTTCCACGCGGGAAGCGTCTTTTCCAGACCAGACGAAGCAGATTCGCCACTGATCATTGATTCGAATGCTGAATTGTCCGGCGCGGTTACCCTTTAGTGCTTCCAATCGATTTCCCGGAGGCACTTTCAAATCATCTAATCGATCCGCGGCATCAAGAATAGCCAGCTTTCGCCGTGCCATTCGCTCAATTGCCCGGAATCGTCCGACGGCAAAATCGTGGAACAGGTCCTCGGTGTCGCGGCAATGAAAGCTTTTGATCATGCGTTAGCCGTCATCCATACTGAACAAAGCATTCTGATAAACAGTATACCTCATTTCAGAATACCCGTCAAATACCAAGGGAAAGATAGGGCCTCAATGGTTGTTATAACGTGACTGGATTTGGTTTGCTCGGATCTAGCCCAAACGTCATAATTGCGGTTTGCAGTTTATCGGGAGATAATCGGCCAATTTGGGCTAATTCATACAAAGCGGCTAGGGCGATGTTTTCGGCATCGACCTCGAAAAAGCGGCGCAGTTCGGGGCGGGCATCGCTACGGCCGAAACCGTCGGTGCCAAGGACGGTGTAGGAGGAGATCGAACTGCGTGCATTGCCATCCACCCTCACCCCCTGCCCCTCTCCCGCAAGCGGGCGAGGGGAGTTGTCTTCTGTTACTCTCGCTCCCGCCACATCGTCCCATGCTCTCGCTCCCTGCACATCGTCCCAAGGGCGAGAGGAGGCAACTACCCAGGGAGCAATCGAAAGGCCCACCGCGGCGACGTAGTCGGAAGCGGCAACGACGGGCCCAGCCTCACCTTCGAGCACTTGTGCGACATAAGGACGGCGCGGAGGTTCCGTCGGATGCAGTCGATTCCAGCGGGCGCATGCTCGGCCGTCGTCGTAAAGCGATTTATAACTCGTGACGCTATAGACGTTGCTTCCGATGCCGAAATGCTTTTCCAGCAAATCCTGGGCTCGCAGTGATTCACGCAATATCGCCCCGCTGCCGAACAGTTGCACTTTAGGAGCTTGTGGGCCGAGATCGCGCGAGGAAAGCTTGTAGATGCCGCGGCAGATGCCCTCGGTCGAGCCGAGCGGCAGGATCGGCATCTCGTAGTTCTCGTTCATCAGAGTAATGTAGTAGAAGATGTCTTCTTCATCGAAGTACATCTGCCGTAGGCCGTCTAACACAATTACGGCCATCTCGTAAGCATAACAGGGATCGTAAGCCCGACAATTGGGAAACGCCAGGGCGTTCAGGTGGCTGTTGCCGTCTTGATGTTGAAGGCCCTCGCCGGCGAGGGTGGTGCGACCAGCCGTAGCGCCGAGTACGAAACCCCGGGAACGCATGTCGCCCGCGGCCCAAAGCAGATCGCCGATCCGCTGAAACCCGAACATCGAGTAGTAGATGAACATCGGGATCATGCTGATGCCGTGGCTCGAATGCGCCGAAGCAGCGGCGATGAACGAGGCCATCGAGCCGGCCTCAGTGATGCCTTCTTCGAGGATTTGCCCTTCGCGGGCTTCGCGGTAATACAGCACGTTGTCGGAGTCGACCGGCTCGTAGACTTGGCCCGCGTGTGAATAGATGCCGAACTGCCGGAAGAGCGATTCCATGCCAAAAGTGCGCGATTCGTCGGGCACGATCGGCACGATATAACGTCCGATATTCTTGTCGTTCATAAGCCGGACCAATAATCGCACGTAGGCCATCGTAGTGGATACTTCGCGGCCTTCGCTTCCGGCAAAGAACTCGGCATAGTCTTCCCATTTCGGCGGCTTCAGTTTCACCGTGGGCGAACGACGTTGAGGGACGAATCCACCCAGGGTTTTTCGCCGTTCGCATAGATAACGCATTTCGGGGCTGTCGTCGGACGGTTTGTAGAATTCAGCGTGCCGGGCGGCATCGTCGGAAATGGGGATATCGAACCGGCGGCGGAATTCGACCAATTGGTCTTCGTTCAACTTTTTTTGTTGGTGTGTGATGTTGCGGCCTTCACCGGATTCGCCCAAACCGTAGCCTTTGATCGTGTGGGCCAGGATGACGGTCGGCGCACCGCGATGTTCGACTGCGGCCTTATAAGCAGCGTAGACTTTTGCCGGATCATGCCCTCCGCGGCCGAGACGTCGTATCTGTTCGTCGGAAAGGTCGGCCACAAGAGCTTCGAGTCGCGGATCGACGCCGAAGAAATGTTTGCGGATGTAGTCGCCGGAACTTACTGTGTATTTTTGAAACTGTCCATCGACGACCGTGCCCATGCGGTGGACCAATAGGCCGTCGACGTCTTTGGCTAGCAAGGGATCCCAATCGGAGCCCCAGATCACCTTAATAACATTCCAGCCGGCGCCACGGAATGCGCCTTCGAGTTCTTGAATGATCTTGCCATTGCCGCGGACCGGCCCATCAAGCCGTTGCAGATTACAGTTGACGACGAAGATCAGGTTGTCGAGCTGTTCGCGACCAGCCAAGGTAATGGCACCCAGGGCTTCAGGCTCGTCACACTCGCCATCGCCCAAAAAAGCCCAGACGCGCGAGGCCTCGGCATCCGGCTTGATGCCGCGATCGACCAGGTAGTGATTAAAGCGGGCTTGATAGATCGCCATGAGAGGCCCCAGGCCCATCGACACGGTAGGAAATTCCCAGAAATTGGGCATTAACCAAGGATGCGGATAAGACGATAAGCCCGGCGTGGGCTGCAATTCGCGACGAAAATTCACTAGTTGGTCTTCGGTGATGCGGCCGAGCAAAAATGCGCGGGCGTAGATGCCCGGCGAGGCATGACCTTGGAAAAACACCTGGTCGGGCGGCTGCTGGCCTTCTTTACCGTGAAAGAAATGGTTGAAGGCCACCTCGTAGAGCGTGGCGGCCGAGGCATAGGTGGAAATGTGTCCGCCGATGCCGGGGCAGCGCTTGTTTGCCCGGACGACCATTGCCATGGCGTTCCAGCGGACGATGCTTTTGATGCGGCGTTCGATCGCACGATCGCCGGGATAGGCGGGCTGTTCGGCAGCGGGGATGGTGTTCACATAGGGCGTGGCCGCCATGCCGGCGTAGTGAACGCCGCGCAGCATGGCGCGGTCTTTCAGCCGTTCGAGCAGATATTCCGCCCGTTGCTCGCCGCCCTGGGCGATAACATAATTCCAAGCATCGAGCCACTCCGCGGTTTCTTGGGGATCGTCGTCGATGATCCGAGAGGACAATCCGCCGGGAAGTGTTCCGTCGGGAGGAACAGGTTTCTTGTCGAGGGAACTCATGCAACGGGTCTCTTTCTAGATATGGGGGAAATGAACCGTTACTGTCCTAATTGTAGGGCGGTTGTGGGGATGGTCAAATGGTATCGAAATAGTAGTGGAAAGAGCTGCCAACGGGGCTATCCTCTACTTGTCAGGAGCGTTGGAAAGTAGAATACTTCATGTGTAAGCTTTATGATGCGAGGAATCTTATGAATATTCCGGCATATTGGTCGCGGGCGACGGCTGAGGATGTGGATCGAAATGGGCGAAAGGCGACTTTTTCGTGCTGGCGATCTTCGGAACGAAGCCCGGAAGATGCCCGCGGATCGGCCTTGGCTGCCGCCGGTTGCCGCGTCAAAGCTGAAAAGCAGGTCCACCTAACTGTGCAGCCGCCTCGACGATCGCTTGGACGCATTTATGCGGGGCGGCGTCAATTTGAGCGGGCGTAAAGTAGAGTAGATGGGGACGGGCGGTGCGAGGCGGCTCGCCGCACATGACCCCGA
>CAZNMP010000188.1:0-6435 GCA_964573875.1 uncultured Planctomycetaceae bacterium
AGTTGACAGTGATCAGAAAAAGTAACGAGCAAAAAGGCTTCCGAGTCCTCAAGGATTTCGGAAGCCTTTTTGATTTGCACTGTCCGGGGTGCGTCGCACCTTCATGAACAGGGTGAATCCAAAAGGTGGTTTTGTCTGCTTTTGGAGATAAGTTTGCCCGTGAGGTGCGACGCACTGAGTAGTGGGGTAAAATCAGGCAAAGGGAAAAACAACCATGACCATAACCCCGCAGGATTTCGTCAGCAAGTGGAAGCGCGCCGAGGCGCGAGAGCGGCAATCGGTGCAGGAACATTTCATCAGTCAACATAAACGCCATGATGAAGCCGTCTTCGCCGCCTATGGCTGGTGTCCCGACCTGTCCGATGAGGAGATTTTGGAAAGGCTGTGGGAGCATCCGTGCTCTCAAACAATTAATGGTTAGGCATTAGGGACTAGAACCGCGAACAAGGAGCGTGCGTGGTCGGTTAGCATCGTGACCGCCGGGCCGCCCTTGAATTTGAAATCGTAGGTGTCCATCTCTAAGTAGAGAAAGAGGATACCGATGAGGACGGCCAACAGCGCAATCACGAGGAGGACCGTATAAAGGTCGGCTCGAGGTTTGCGATACATCGGGGCTTCGACCGATTCTTGGGTGCTGAAAGCAGCAACTTCAGGAATGGGGGCCGGAACCGCGGAATCTAGTGGATCAGTCGGCATATCAGTCGATTTTTGAGGCGACACGGTCACCTTTCATCATTTGGCTGTTTTGGAATTTCGGGTCGATTTTGCAAACGGCCCGATCGGGCGCTGTTTTCACGACTTCAATACGGCCGACATAGGTGCTTTGTCCGCCGGCGGTGCGATAGACTTCGAGCTGGTGACCTTTCAGGAGACCGTCGTCGGAGCCGATCGAGATTTCAACGAGATTTGCGCCAGGCGTGGCGAGAATGAGACCGTCAACCACGGGCGGCACGTTGGAATAGTCTTTGTTCTTGTCGAGATTGAACTTGCGAAGCAGTTCATCGTTCTTGGCCTGATCCTTGGCGAGGATTTCCGTGCGCTTGCGCAGTTGTTCTTTGTCGTTCGTGGCTTGGTTCAATTCGTCGGTCAGGCGGACAACTTCCTTGAAGTGGGCGTCGCGATCTTTTTGTGCTTCGAGAACTTCCTTGCGCAAGGCTTCGAGTTCCTGTTGGAACTTGGCCGCGGCGTCTTGCGTCGTCTTCATCGTGGCGACGGACTCGCGTTTGGCTTCTTCCAACTTGTTCTCTTGTTCCTTGAGCGAAGTGAGTTCGTCCTTGA
This sequence comes from uncultured Planctomycetaceae bacterium, assembly GCA_964573875.1. GTDB lineage: Bacteria > Planctomycetota > Planctomycetia > Pirellulales > Thermoguttaceae > CAYWGR01. Next base: position 1,279 of record CAZNMP010000188.1, read on the forward strand.
CGTTCTTGAGCTCGTTGGCCAGCTTGGTGAGAGCTTGGGTCTTCGCGGCCTTCTCGGTGTCGTATTGCGACTTGAGCTTGTCTTTCTCGTCGTTCAACTCTTTGTTGCGAGTTTGCTCGTTCTTCAGTTGAAGACTCAAGCCGAGCGGTTTGTCGGGCGCGGCTTGTTCGTTGACAACCATATCGCGCCAGTTGCGATGCGTGGCGTAAACAGCCATGGCGAACGACATGAACACCAAGCTCATCACGAAAATCAGGACGACAAAAATCTTACCGACGAGGTTCATACTCAACCTGCCTAAAGGGGTATTGGTCGACGACGACGTGCGAGAAAGCCGCAACGTCATCAATGTAGTATAACTTCGCCCAATTTCCCATGTCAACCAGAAGACGCGCAATCCAGGAGAAATAGGATGTTTTTGCGGCAGTGGTTGTAGTTCAGCCCTGCGGGGGGGTAGGCTGGGCGTCCTTGTTTTTTAGCCCATATAACCCCTTTAATCCGCATAAAATGCACACAAGCAGGCAGAAACCAGCGAACCAATCGCCATGATGCAGATACCAGCTTGAGCGATGATCGAGCAGGGGCTCGGCGATCAGAATTTTGCGTTCGCGGCGAGGGCCTTTCTCGATGATGCGGCCGTTGCTGTCGATCGAGGCTGAAAAGCCGGTGTTGGCGGCGATTAAAAGCGGTTTTCGGCATTCGACCGCACGAAATACCGCGCAGGCCAAGTGCATATCCAACTCGCTGGAACCCCAAAACCAACCGTCATTCGTAAGATTTGTCAAAATGTCGGGCTCTTGGCCCTCGGCAGCCAAGGTGTTGATCTGCCCACGGATGAAATGCGATAGAACGGTTTCGTAGCAGATGCTGGGGGCGACGCGGGTGTCGGCCACTTGGAAAACAGCGGGCTTTTGGCCAGCTTTGGAACTAAATGGCAAGGGCGTTAAACGCTGGAGCCAGGGCAACCGGTCGGCGAAGGGGACATATTCGCCGAACATGACCAGATGCATTTTGTCGTAGCGGCCCAGTAGTTTGCCTTCGCGTGAAACATGAGCGGCCGAATTGTAGCATTCGACGCCCTTAGGACCGAAGTGGTTCACATCGACGCCCAACAACAGCGGCGTGCCCAGCGATTGGGCCAACTGGGCCATTTCCGACCTATTTCGTTCGGCAATTGTCGGGAGCCATTCGCGGAACTCGGCTTCGGTGCCTGGAAATTCCGCCGGCTTCGCGGCCTCAGGATCGAAAGTGACGAGCGAATCGAGAAACATGGTCTCGGGCCAGACGAGCAGATCGAGATGCCGGGTCTTTTCGACGGCCTCGCGCGAAAGGTCGTAGTATTCCTTGAAAATGCGGTCTTTCATGCCGGGATCGTGCCGCATATTGATATCGATGGAGCCTTGGATCAAAGCGATGCGAGGGCCGGCTGAAAGCAGGATGCCGTCCATGCGAAAATGCCCGTAAAGCAGCACGGCAATAAACATTAAAACGGCCGGGATCAGCGGCCAGTAATGGCGGCGTGCATCGTTGCATGGAATCATCCGGGCTAGCGATGCGGCAACGAACATGACGACGAAACCGACTCCGTAATCGCCCGCCAAATCACATATTTGGATCAATTTGATCCAACGATATTGCGTATGGCCGAGGTTCCCCATGCTCATGCCGGTCAGCAGATGGGCGCGGGCCAATTCCAAGCCGGCCCAAATCACCGGGGCCGCCAAGATGACGGGAATGTGCATTTGGTGGACCGCCACACGCGCAAGTCCGACGAATGTCGGCAAATAGAAGGCAAAATAGAACGATAGGGCGACCCAGCCGATGCTTGTTGCGGGATCGGGGAGCCGCAGCCAATGGAGAGCAGCCATCCAGAAACAGAAGCCTGCCAGTGCGAGAACCAGATAAGGTCGCCGGCCCGGCAATGTTTCAAGACGAATCAGCAGAACCCAGGGGATTGGGGCAAGCCAAGCCAAAGGCCACCAGTCCAAGGGCGGGAGCGACGCCCAGAGCAAAACTGCGCCCAAAAAGGCCATCATCCATGAGTTTTTTGAAGCTAAAGGATGCATCATCCAATGATCCTCAACGCGCGGTCATCGTGACCTTGTGGGTGGTGGAATGGTCGGTGTAAGGAGGAAAAAGGGAAAGGGGGGAAATGGGAAATTCGACGAGTTTTTTTAATTGTGATGCTTTGGTTTGGGAGCTAAACGAGTCTGGTGCGTTCCGAAGCTGGAGCTTTGAAACGAGGATGTAAAATCCACCGCCTTATGGGCGGTAGCGTGCTTAGTTTTTGCTTCAATCTCTTATTTTTTTACCTGGAGGAAGCGTTCTAGGATGGTTGTTCCGCAGGCTGTAAGAAAACTTTCGGGGTGGAATTGGAGGCCGAACAAGGGGAAACGCTGGTGGCGGATGCCCATGATCTCGCGGGTGCCGTCGGGGGCGTCGCTCCAGGCGCTGACGTCGAATTCCTTGGGGAGCGTGTCGGGCTGAATCAGCAGGCTGTGGTATCGGGTGGCGGTGAAGGGGTTTTCCAACCCCTCGAAAAGGCCGCGGTTGTCGTGATGGATTTGGTCGGTTTTTCCGTGCATCAACCGGCCGGCCCTGACGATTTTGGCGCCGAAGGCCTGGCCGATCGACTGATGTCCTAGGCAGACGCCCAGCAAGGGAATGCGGCCGGCGAAACGCTGGATGCAGGCGACCGAAATGCCCGCCTCGTCGGGCGTGCAGGGGCCGGGAGAGACGATCAAGTGCGAGGGTTTTCGGGCTTCGATCTCGTCGAGCGTAATTTGATCGTTGCGGTGGACCTGTAGGTCGAGCGATTGGTCGATTTCGCCCAACCGTTGCACGAGGTTATAGGTGAAGGAATCGTAGTTGTCGATCAACAGGATCATGGGAAAACTCGCGTGGGAGACGAACATACGGATATCTGGTAATTCTACCGGATCGGCTTGATTCTGACCATACGACCGGGCGGAGTGGCAGGGCCGATCAATTGTTAAATCTGGGAAAATCGTAGACAGAATGGTTGGACCAGTCGCTCACTTATGACGTGGGGTATGCTGAAGGAAAGGGTTTTCTTTCTAGCACAGAGCCACAATAGGAGGACTAGTCCAACCATTTTGTCTACTAAAAACTGATCGGCCCTGCCCATTTTCATTTCAGCAGATTGTTGGCCCGCCCTTACAACGTCCAAGGGGCGCGCATCGGACGACTCAGCATCTTCGCAGCCTCATCATCGCCGAGAATTTGCTCCTGCTTGGGATCCCAGCGGATTTTCCGATGCAATTTCATCGCGATATTGCCCAAATGACAGAGGCTCGCCGTGCGATGTCCGGCTTCCACCGGCTCGACGGGATCCTGACGTGATTTGACGCAATCAATGAAATTGCGCACGTGATCGAACGAAAGAAAATTATAAATCGGCTCCTTCATCTTGCGAGATTCAACACTGGCCGGCAATCGAATATCCTGGGGACCAAACTTTACATCGGCCAACGATCCGGGCGAGGTGCGCAATCCATCCGACGAAAACTCCACCCAGCCCTCGGTTCCCTCGAAGCGCGCGCCAAAGCCGCGTTTCGTGGTCTTGCAGATCAACTCCACGCCATTGGCATAACGCGCGCGGAATGCCACTTTCGTGGCCGTCGTAAACAGATCGCCCGCCGCAGGCCACTCGGAACCAAGATCCTCGAATTCCACCGGCCCCGAGCGATCGGCATCCATCGCCCATTGTGCGATCCCGTTCGAATGACATCCGAAGTTGGTCGTCTGACCGCCGGAATAGTCGAGAATAAAACGGAATCTGTAAAAACAGCGATCCTGATGATACGGCGCGGCGGGCGCGGGCCCCAACCAGGTTTCATAATCAAAACCCGTAGGCACGGGCATCGGTTTCCAACCGGGGCCGGGGCTTTTCGCATTGTTCTCCGAGACTTCGGTCAAAATCCGCGTCAGCTTGCCGATGCGCCCGTTGCGCACCAATTCGCAAGCCCTGCGAACCGGCGGACTCGAACGCCACATGCTGCCCGTCTGAAGCACTCGCTTATGCTGCCGCACCGCCTTGACCATCTCTTGGCCTTGTTGCACCGTCAGCGACAGCGGTTTTTCGCAATAAATATCCTTGCCCGCCTTGGCCGCCATGACGGTCATCATCGCGTGCCAGTGGTCGGGAACGACAATCACCACGGCATCCACGTCGGCGCGCCCGATGATTTCACGAAAATCATTGTAGGCTGCACACCCTTGATACTTTTCGGTGTCTTTCTTTTTCGCATAGTAAGCGTTCACCGCGTCTTGGCCGGGCTTGCGTCCCAAAAATTGATCGGGCGAGCGGTAACCGCGACTAGCGGTATTCACATCGCATACCGCCACCACTTGCACGTCGTCTTGTTGCAAGAATGCCGGCAAATCAATCGTGCTTTGGTTGCCCATGCCGATCATGCCCACATGAATCCGGTTACTGGGCGCCAAGGCCCCCAAGACCGAGGAAGGCACCAACGCGGGAAGTGTCCATGCAGCGGAAACCACATAAGCCGAACGTTGGAGAAATGCACGGCGCGTTGGATTCTTTTGTGAATTTCGTGATTGCTTGCCCATTGTCGGTGATCTCCTCTTCGTGAATTTCACATCAATAACAACCTGAACCAACGATTGTTTGCCAGATTACCGAACGAGTCGCCGAAACGGCAATACGATTTTGCGGATATGGATGTCAATAATTCGTCACCGCCGAGAGTATTTCGCATGGTTAAACACAAGGCACCGTTTCTTTTATGGTAAAAATTTATCGGTATCTTGCCCACTCCGAAAAGTATTTGTAGAATTGATCGTGCTATAAGGATTCGCAATCGAACAGGGTGGCAACGAACTCCCCGTTCGTGCAGTATGCGACGATCTTTTTTTGAAATCCGCATACTTGAATCTCCCTGTGCGTTTGTGTTATTGTATGATTTATTGATCCTTTCAGAGTGCAAGAGAATTGCAAGGTCGGGGTCTTTTCCTTTTTTTGCCGGGGCATTGATATTCGCATCGAAGTATTCGCATCTATGATCGTCTGATTCTCTTTGGAAAACTTGATCCTGATTCTCGCGCGTGTGAGTTTGTGATTCTCTTGTTGTGGGGCAGACCATAACTATCGAGGAAGCAAAACATGCAAGTATC
>CAZNMP010000189.1:0-6422 GCA_964573875.1 uncultured Planctomycetaceae bacterium
CGCGCCGCGGCCACATGGATCGCCGTGGGGAAAATATCGTTGGTGCTTTGTCCTAAGTTGACGTGGTCGTTGGGATGGATTGTTTTATGCGGGCTGAATCGGTCGCCGCCCGAGAGTTCGATCGCGCGATTGGCGATCACCTCGTTGACGTTCATGTTGCTGGATGTGCCCGAACCGGTTTGAAAGACATCGACGGGAAATTGGTCGTCGAATTTTCCGGCAACCACCTCACGGCAGGCATCAAACAGCGCCTGTTTCTCGGCGTCTTTGAGCTTCAGCAGACCAAGATCATGATTGGCGCGAGCGGCCGCCCATTTCACCAGTCCCAGGGCATGGATCAGTTCCGTAGGCAGTGTTTTTCCGGAAATCGAGAAATTATCGACGGCGCGCTGGGTTTGCGGGCCGTAATAGGCCAAGGAAGGCAAACGCACTTCACCCATCGAATCACGTTCGGTGCGATAATCCAACATTTTTGTCACCTGCCGCGCTTAAAGACCCCTGCCCAAGAAAGATCGTTCAACCGCTCCGCACCGAATAGCTTGGCATCCTTAGTTGCCGGCTACACGTCGCGGGATGGTAAACGAATACAAGCACACGACCGCTCCCGTGGCAAGCAAGCTCCAGGGAGCCCAAGGCGGCGGAACCAATTGCTTATTGGCGCCTTCTTTCGGTTCGGTGTCAAAAGGCGACACAGGCGCCGGAGGGTTATCTCGCATTTTTAGATAGACCCGCTCCACACCCAGGCATTCGACGCCCAAAATCATCACGAAAAAACCAATGGCCAGGAAAAAGGCACGCCACATGCTATCGGCCTCCCTTCAAAGTTGACTTCGCGGAGGCGACTCCTTTCGCCACAAGCCATCCTACAGATCCGCTATTCAAATCGTCTCTTTTGTAGACGCTTTCATCTTTCTTCTTTATTGCCATCGGCCTGCAAGTTCGAGCGTCTCCAGCAAGCTGCGTGGCAAGCCGGGGAATATGGCGAACTTGTGTGTGAGTCGTAGCAGTCATATCGAATGAACGATTTACCTAAGATAAATTACATCAGCAGCGAGTGGGTGCCCCCACCTCTGAGGTTTTTTCGCATAACCACACACCTTGCGTCCGGATATGCTAGTGACGCTGTCCGTAGCGAACGACTGAGCTCGGGAGATTGTAAAATGGCGAGTTTTAGCAAAACAGTAGTCAATACAGTGACCTTGCCGAGTCGATGCCATCTAGGGAAGATCGCTTGCCCGAAGATGCCGGTTGTTAATTCATGTAAAGGCTTCTATAATGCGGAATATAGCGATTGAAAGGACGTAATACGGTTTCCATTTCAAGGTTGCGTTGAAGATTGGCAGGTTTGTCTTTCGGGAAAACATGCGGCAACCCGCACCTTTGAATTGTTGGTAATATCAGAAGTTGTAATTCGAGCGGCTAGGATGTGTGGCCGGCGGAGTACTTTCGATTGACAGCGAAGCCTAAGATTCTCCTGATTTGCGACACCCACGAGGATGCCGAAAAGCTTCTCGCCGACGTTGCCCAATCCCACGAGCTTGTGGTGGCGGGGAACACGATGCGGGCACTGGCCCACCTCACCCGCGAACAATTCGCAGGCGTCTATATCTCATCTGAATATCTTAAAGAGGCCCTGGAAGTTGGCCGCCTACTGCAGAACGAGCAAATCATTGAAGGGATGCCCGACGGCGTCGTCCTATTAGATAGCGACAACTCGATCATTTGGAGCAATGGCCGGCTGGGCGAATGGTCGACGCACGGTACGATTATCGGTGCGAATTTTTACACGGTTCTGGGCAGCCCCGAGATCCTGGGTCCAGACTTTTGCCCCTTCCACACGGCACTAGCCACTGGGCAGGCTACCAGTTCCACGCTTCGCAGCAGCGATAACCGTTATTATCACGTTCATGCCGCCCCGGTTCGAGAAACCAGCGGCGGAGCATCGCGACATTTGATTGTCACGGTGCGCAATGTGACGAACGAAGTACACCAGCAGCAAAAGATGGCGGCCATCCACCAAGCCGGCATGGAACTTGCCGACCTATCGCCCGCCGAAATCGCACACATGGCCGTGGGCGATCGTATCGAACTATTGAAATCGAACATTCTCCACTTCACCCGCGACTTGCTGCGGTTCGACGTGGTCGAAGTTCGCTTGTTCGATCAAAAGACCGGCCGGTTGGAACCGCTTTTGTCGATGGGCATGGATCCGGAGGCCGCCGGGCGCGAATTATTCGCCCAACCGCAGAACAACGGCGTCACTGGTTTTGTCGCGGCCACGGGCAAGAGCTATCTGTGCGAAGACACCACCGAAGACCCGCTCTATCTGCCGGGCGCCCGAGGCGCGAAGAGTTCGCTGACGGTCCCCTTGTTGCTTCACGATGAAGTGATCGGAACCTTCAACGTTGAAAGCCCCGAGCCGCGAGCGTTTACCGAAAGCGATCTGCAATTCCTCGAAATCTTCTGCCGCGATGTGGCAGCTTCGCTGAACACATTGGAATTGCTGGCTGCCGAGAAACGCACGACCGCCGCCGAAAGCGTCGAAGCGATCCACAGTGCGGTCGCACTGCCGATCGACGAAATCTTGAACGACGCGGTCAATGTGATGGAGCGTTATATCGGCCACGAGCCCGAAGTGGTCGAGCGGCTTCAACGGGTTTTGCGACATGCCCGGGATATCAAGCAGGTGATCCAGAAAGTTGGCCAAACGATGGCGCCGACCGAAGCGTTGCCGCCGACGATGCAGGTCGAGGAGCGGCCTCTGCTGCGAGGACGTCATATTCTGGTGGTCGATGCCGACGAGCATGTGCGTAGTGCCGCCCACAATCTGCTGGAGCGGTACGGCTGCGTGGTCGAGACGGCCCATGACGGCGCGGAAGCCCTTTACATGGTTCGAGCCATGACCGAGGGTGAGTACGATGTCGTGATTTCCGACATTCGGCTGCCCGACATGACCGGCTATGATTTCATGGTCAAGTTGCAGGAAGTGATGGAATCGGCGCCTTTGGTATTGATGACCGGTTTCGGCTGGGATCCCGGCCATTCGATCGTCAAGGCTCGTCAGGCGGGTCTCCAGGCCGTGCTGTATAAACCCTTCCGTCTCGATCAGTTGCTTGGCGCGATTGAACTGATCATCAATTCGCCGCGCCCGGTGGCACAAGGGTAAAGCAATCCATTGCACGGCATGATGACTGTTCTCCTTCTGTTGCTTACATTAACGGGCCATGGCTTTCTGTGGATAGGGCTGGTCAACCGATTGCACGCGACAGGGCTCCCTCGCCCTTTTGTTAAATCTACGACCTTTCTGATGTTTCTCTGCGGATCGCTAATCCCGATCGGACTGGGCGTTTGGTGCGTTGTGCATCCCGAATGTTTTTCGTCGCCCCCCTGGCGTTGGCTTTCCCTCGGCAACGGAATAGTCTGTTGCGTTGCTGGATATGTCATGGCCTGCTGGCTCATCGCGCCATTAACATTGGTGCGGTTCGTTCTGATGCGCATGGCATTGCGACAGCCGCCGGTTGTGCGTTTTCATGGTCGAAGGCCTTTGAAAATCGATTTAATCTCGGCCGCGGCACATCCTGGCGAGATTGTCCATCATCCGCTGAATCGTTTGCCCCGGAATGAAACGCTACGGCTGGAAATCAGCCAGTGGGAACTCGACGTTCCACGATTGCCCCCCGCGCTCGATGGTTTGTCGGTCGTCCACATCTCCGATCTGCATTATACGGGCCGCATCGGTATGGCTTTTTTTCGTGAAGTGGTCCGCACGTGCAACGAACTTAAACCCGACCTGGTTTGCATCACCGGCGACCTTCTCGATCGACCAATCGGGTTCGGTTGGATCGCCGACACCTTGGGAAGATTGACCGGCAAACACGGCGTGTATTTCATCTTGGGCAATCACGACTTGCGCGTTGATTCACAGCGATTGCTGCGCACACTGAAAGAGCATGGGCTTATCCATTTGGGCGGCCGCTGGCAACAAATCTGCGTGAACGAAACGCCTATCATCCTCATCGGCAATGAACGGCCGTGGATTGTTCCGACCAAGGAGTTTTCCGACGATCTGCCGCCGGCCGGTCCTTTGCGCATCGTGTTGTCGCACTCGCCGGATCAATTTGTTTGGGCGCAATCACATGATGCCGATTTGTTATTGGCCGGCCACACGCACGGCGGTCAAATTCGCATTCCGCCTTTGGGAGCAATCATGTCTCCGTCATGGCATGGCGTGAAATACATCGCAGGCATGTTCTACACCCCGCCGACGATCATGCACGTCACTCGCGGCGTTTCCGGCGACGTTCCCTTGCGATGGAATTGCCCGCCGGAAATTAGCCTGCTAAAGCTTCGTGCCAAGCCATGATCGTGTCATTCTGAGCGAAGCGAAGAATCTGCGCACATTGGGAGATCCTTTGCTTCGCTCAGGATGACAGTATGAGCGATTCAATCCGTTTTAATAAATCACGATCCGCACCGATTTCGGCGTCAGCGGCTCGATAAACACCTTGTTTTCGCCGGTTTTGACGCATCGCGTTATGTCAAGCCGTCCCGGCCGGCCGATCACGCCGCCGGCATACTCGCCGTTAATTGAGACGGCGGCGGAATCGTCGGGCAAGTCTTTCATTTCGAGAAAGACGCGGCATTTCGCCCTATCGACATCCACGGGAATCGTAAAACGACCGCGGAATGGATCTGCCGCCGCGACGGGACTCACCGCAAGCTGGCGATCTTGGAAGGATCCCCAAGGCCCCTTGCCAAAATCGACCGATTCGAGCACTGACGCCCATCTTGAGGCATCGAACTTCACATCGGTCCAACCTTCCTGCTTCTGTCGGCTTGTTTTCCATGTCTTATCAATGCGTCCTTCAAGCGGCGAACCTTGCTCGAACTCCACGGCGAATCGCCCAATAAGTCCCGCCGGATTGGGTTGGTCCGATCCGTTTGTTGCGGCAACAGCCAAAGCATTGAGGCCCGGCTGAACATGTTTTGTCATGTCGATCGTAACTACTTGATTGTAGGCACTGCCGGTGCCGACCGGCTTGCCGTTCACGTAACATTCGAAACTGTTGTCTGCCGTAAGGTTAAGCCATGCTTTTTTGATTTTTCGATCAGTTGGAATGGCAATTGTCTGGCGGAAGTACCGCGTGCCGGCTGGAACTCCGGCGGCCGGATCGCCCTCGGGAAACCAGACCCATTTGCATCCGCTCAAAGGCAGCTCGAGCTGTGATTTAAGTTTCTTCGCAACCGGCTCCGGCGGCGTCGGATTCGGATCACGCGGTACGATGATCGGCTCGCGAATCGGCTTCATATTTGGATCGATCCGAGTCGGTCTGGGTTGTCCTTTTGGTTGGAAAACAATCAATATGCTTTCCAGCGGTTCCAAACTCAGTGAAAACTCAACGGTATTCCGGTCCATGCGTTGGAAGGGAATTACCGTAAGTTCGTTGCGCATGGCGTCCCAGCATTCCGGTTCGCCTTTGGCCGTCGTTCGGAACTTGAACTGCCGCGGGGCGCCTTGATGGTTTTGATTGCATACAAGGAAAATGTCTTGCTCGGCTTTTTCACGGTGCAAAACATGGAGCCAGCCGCCGGTTTCACCTGCAAGCACTTCAAGCGTTCGACGAACGCCTGCATCGGCCATAACCTGCTGCAATTCATGCGACGCAGGTTTTTCGGGCAAAAGATACGAGCGTCCGCCGGCGGCATTTGTCCGGCACTGCTTCAGACCTGGCGCAGGGTTTTCACCCCAAACTGCTGTGCGCAACTCGGCGATATTCTTGGCGTCGTGGCCCAACGTGGCCGATTTCGTAGGCAAAAAGCCATAGCCGACGACCACGCCGCCGGCCTCGTAGAACGCCTTCACTTTCGCCAACACGGGATACGGGATCACTTCGACGGGCGGAACCACGAGAACTTTGTACCGCTCTTGATGCAGTAGAAGTTCCTTGGCGGAAATTTTGGTGTTTCGCTCGAACACCTCGTAAGGCAGCCAATCGCAGTCGATTTGTCCATCCTGCAGCGCGGTTGTCAAATCCTCGGGCGGAACAAAGCGGCCCACCTGAGCGCTTTGGCCCATGAAAAGCAATGCCACGGGGCATACATGCCGCCCGCCGGATAACATCAAACTCAACCGGCTTGAGTAGTCGGCGTAAACGCGATACAGCGGCCATCGCGGCTCGAAACCGCCGTTATAAAAATACGGCGGGCAATCGGTGTCGTAAGGTGATTTTGGATTAAAGGAATGCGGGATCATGAAATTGACGCCCGACACTTGCATGTGGTCGGTCCACCATTTCATTTCCGAATAGGTCAGGTCTTGTCCTCGCGCGCCGAAGATTTCGACCATTGTCACGTCATCCTGTTTACCATAGACGTGTGAAATCGAACTGCCGAGTTTAGGTGTTTGCCAAATGGGATGATCG
>CAZNMP010000190.1:0-6412 GCA_964573875.1 uncultured Planctomycetaceae bacterium
TGGGCGAAGCCATGCCCAACTGGTCGCAACCATGCGTAATGTACGTGCAGGCAGGCCCACATCTCGGGGCCGGAGGCGCCACCACTTTCATATTCGATCACGGCGAAGTTTTCGGCTGGCGGATGTCGATTCAAGGTTCTTCAGAGCGCATCCTCGATTCCGTGTTGCCACACGAAATCACCCACATGATTTATGCGAGCCGCTTCCGCCAGCCCTTGCCGCGATGGGCCGACGAGGGCGGGGCGACGAGCGTCGAACATTCGAGTGAAAAAAACAAGCATCGTACGATGCTCAACGAATTTTTGCGCACCGGCCGGGGCATCGCCTTCAGCCAAATGTTCGTCATGACCGAATATCCGCGCGACATTATGCCGCTGTATGCCGAGGGCTATTCGCTGGCTGAGTTTTTGATCCAGACAGCCGGGCGGCGCAAATACGTGGAATTTTTGGGCGACGGCCTGGAGAGTGAAGATTGGCCCGGTGCGGTCCAGCGTCATTACGGGATGAAAGATCTCGGCATCCTGCAAAATACTTGGCTGGCATGGGTGGGCCAGGGTTCGCCGTTCCTGCAACCGCGCAATACGACGCCGGTGCTGCTGGCTTCGAATGAACGCCGTCCGCGGCCCGAGCCGAATTTGATCTACCGTATCCGCGACAAACAGACATCGGAGGAACCGGCAATTCGCTTAGTGCCGGTCCGCATCCCGTCGGAGTTGGACATGAAATCCTCCGTTGCGGCAACTTCAGGCACCGTTCGACCTGCTTCGACCTCGATCAAATGGCTGGATCCTTCGCCTAAGAATCGAGGGACAGCCGATCGAATAGCAGCAAGCGCCCCCGCTCCTTCCAGTAATGATGGGGGGGGCGTTCGTGCGGTAGCCGCTATTGAGCCGTCTTCAAATCCGAAAACCCTCCCCCCCTCGCGTTGGCATGTTCCTGGCAGTCCAGCCTCGGAAACCAACGAATCTTCCGCGCAACCGGTGGACGGCAACGCGCCAATGGTACAGGTTGCGCACCCTCAACCGATGGAATCCCCACGGCAAACGATCTTAAGGTAATCTGCTTTGCCCATTGCCCTGGCGTGACGTATAGATAATAGATGGGGATTTTGTCGGCATATTCACCCCAAAACGGATATTCCGGATTTTCCAATCTTAGCGAAAAATCCGGGAGTGGAAGAGCGTATTGACATCGGTCATGGAAACAACGTCAGGTCCAACCCCCGCTCCGAATGCGTGGGCCGTGCAATTTACAGAGTTATTGCATGACCAGCGCGATCGCGCTCGCGCATTTCTTGCCGCAAGACAATTGCAGATCGAGCAGGCCGAGGCCTTTATCGAAAAGCAACTTGTTCAGCTTCAAGAAGGACTCGAGGAACAACGCGAAGAAGCCGAACGGTTGTGTATTGCGCGGGATGCGATGGCGTTGCGGTTGACGCAAACCGAATCGCGTTTGGCCGAAGCGGAAAAGCGTTTGGCCGAGCATCCTAAGAACGGCGAGGAAAACGCCCTCGATGAAGATTTACAGCGTCGGTATCAAATGGCGGTCGAAGACATCCGCCAATCCAGAAACCGGATTAACGAACTTCAACAACAGCTTGCCAGCGTTCGCTCGACTGCGAGCAAGTTGGCCCAGCAATCCGAGAAACCCGGAAGGCTGAGTTGGGAGGCCGAGAAGCAACGCATCCTTGCCGCCTTGGAAAGCGAAACCGGCCAAACCACTTCTGAATCAAAAGCCGAACGGTTGAAAATCGAGGAAGTCGTCCGCCAAACCGATGCAATCATTGCCGCTAAAGATCATGAAATCGAGAATTTAAAACAACAATTGGAAGCGGAGCGCCAACGCGAGCCGGAAGTCCCCTCCAATATGGTTTCCCAGGAAAGCATCCTTGACGCCGATCAGATGATTCAAGAAGAGCGAGAACGGTTGAATGTTCTGAAAGAAGAGTGGCGAGAAAAACTATTGCAGGCGGAAGTCGAGATTTCCTTGGAGCGCGCAAAAATCGCTCGCCAGCGCGCCGAACTCGAAGAAGTTCGCGCAACGAACAAAGCGGCGCCTGCCGCGAAAACCGAATCCGAAGCCGAGCAAGCCGAACGTGCCACCCACGGCCGATGGTTGGCGCGATTGGGGCTGACGAATGCCGACAGAGAACCGCCCCGACGGAGATAGGAGAGAAAGGCTCAAGGGCCAATTTTCAATGTTCAATGACCAATGTTCAAGATCCAATGTTCAAGGGCCAATAGCTGAAGATTCAGGCATTGGTCATTGAAAATTGAACATTGAAAATTGGATCTTGAACCTTGAGCCTTCTCTTCTCATTGTAGTTTTTCCAGGTCCGTATCAAACCGCACCGCGACGATGCGCCAGGCACGGTTTTTCGCAGCGGTCTCGCCCGCGCCGGGCACGCGGTAGAAGGTAAAATGCCAAACTACGGGGATATTTTCGCATTTATAGAGATAGCGCATCAGCACCAAATCGTTTCCAACCCGTTTGGCTGAAATCTGCTCAAAGGAGCGGTACTTTCCATATTTCGTTTCCAGATCGTTCGTCCGCGCAATCAAATCCTTGAGAGCATCGGATTGTTTGAGAAGCTGGCTGCCCGCTAGAAGGTCGGTGAAAGCGCCTTGCGATTGGCCGAGCGAAACGCCTTCAAAAAACTGAACGACACGGCCATCAAGGGCGTTGAGAACGGGATCTTTTTCCTTGGGTTCTTCCGGCGGGGCCGAATAACCCTGGATCGCCATTGTAAGCAGGATGCCAACCGATAAAGACAATCGCCACCGATACAATCGCATGGTTTCGGCTCCTGGTAATAACCAGCTTGGGATGCTTGAACACGCAAACAGCGTACCAGTTTGAAGATACGACGCAAGGGGATTCCCCTCCGCATGGTGGGTATCTTGTAGGGAACCCTCGGGCGTGGAACAATGTTATAGTGAAGTTTGACTGGGATCATAAACCGGTCGATCCACTACGTTATTTCATTTCCGGCCTTTGGCGAGTGGGCGTCGGTTTGTTGGCCGGGCAAGCATCCATCCAATATTTTTGGCCGGAGGTTTCCGGTCGGTTTTCTTCGCGAGGTTTTAACCTATGAAAATCGTCCCCTTGGGCGCCAATGTGGTGGTCAAGCGTCTGGCGAGCACCGAAGTAACTGCCGGCGGCATCGTTTTGCCCGACATGGCCAAAAAGAAACCGCGAGAAGGGCGTGTGCTGTCGATTGGCGACGGCCGCTTGTTGCCCAATGGCACGCGATGCCAACATCAAGTAAGCGAGGGCGACCGCGTATTGTTCGACAGTTACGCCGGCACGGAAGTCACTGTGAACGGCGAAGAACTGCTGATCATGAGCGAGGATGAGATATTGGCCGTCGTTTCTTAAAGGAGTCTCCCATGCTTGCGCGATTTCTTGCCGCGGGGCTATTGGCGTTCTCCCTGTTGAGCGTTTCGATCCATGCCGCCGAAAAACCAACCAACGGCAAGGCGTATGCCGAGGCCGTGGATCGAGCGATTGACTTTTTGCAGAGCAAGGGCCAAGCGGCGGATGGTTCGTTTGCAGCCAACAGCGGGCCGGGTGTTACGGCCGTCGTCACAACGGCGCTGTTGCGCCACGGCCGCACGCCGGACGATCCTTTCGTCGCTCGATCGCTGAAGTATCTCGAAGGTTTCGTTCAGTCGGACGGCGGTATTTCGCTGAAAAACAGCATGTACCGCAACTATGAAACTTCGCTGGCGCTGGTCTGCTTTGCGACAGCCAACGGCGATCACCGCTATGACAAACTTATTAAAAACGCGGAAACGTTTCTGAAGGCCAATCAGTGGACCGAAAACCAGGGCCAAGAGCCGTCGAGCCCCAACTACGGCGGCGCGGGATATGGAAAACACAAGCGGCCGGACCTGTCGAACACGCAGTTTTTGATGGACGCCTTGAAAGCCGCCGGCGCAGGGCCGGATGACGAAGCCGTCAAGAAGGCTTTGATCTTCGTTTCGCGTTGCCAGAATCTAGAGAGCGAGCACAACACCCTGCCGGCGGCCGCGAAAAATCCTGACGGCGGTTTTTATTACACTGCCGCGGCGGGCGGCGAAAGCCAAGCCGGTAAAACGCAGGAAGGCGCTTTGCGCAGCTACGGCTCGATGACCTACGCGGGGTTGAAGAGCATGATTTATGCCGGCGTTTCGCAAGATGATCCGCGCGTGAAAGCCGCGCTGAAATGGATCACGCAACATTACGATCTTTCGAGCAACCCCGGCATGGGCACGTCGGGCCTTTACTACTATTATCACGTGTTTGCGAAGGCGCTCGACGCCGCGGGCGTGAAAGAGTTGGTTGACTCGAACGGCAAAAAACACGATTGGCGGGCGGAATTGGCCGCCGAATTGCTCAAACGCCAGCAAGCCGATGGATCTTGGGTCAACAAAGACTCGCGCTGGCTGGAAGGCGAGCCGAGCCTGGTGACCGGCTACGTGCTGCTAACGCTGGCCTATTGCAAACCGGCCGCGGAAAGATAATTGCGCGTCATGGAACAGAATACTCGATCTTTCTTGTTCGCGGCAGTCGCTTTCTTGATCTCTTCCCTGGCCGGCGGCTTTGCGACGGCGGGCCCCGCGGAAGATTATATCGACGCTCAATTGCGCGTCGTTCAGGGGCTGGAAGGCGAGATCAATGCGATTGTCACCGCAGCCGACGTTGCGGCAAGGGCAATAAAGTCCAGCGGCAACATTTATTTGGCCGGCGAGCCGGGGATGGTGGCGGAACTTCTCGGCCGTGCAGGCGGGCTGTGCGGCGCGAAAGCACTTGCTTTGGACAAGCCTTTGCATCCACCGATACCAGAGCCAGGAGACGTTGTTCTTTACAGTGATTACAGCCTGCAGAAAAAGCCGACGGATCGCAGTTTGGATGAACTTATTGTCGGCAATGCTTTCGTGATTGTATTTGCATCCCGGGAGAACCCGGTATTCAAAAGAGAGAAGGTTTTTAATCTTCTACGCATCCCCGTCGACATTCCGTGCGATAGCCGCATGATAAAAACGGCCTCGGGCGAGCGGTTGATTCCAACGGCCTCGCCGGCCATCGCGATTGCTCAATGGGCCTTTACCGCGGAGTTGATCGGCGCTTGCCGGCGGGACAAACGGCAGTTGGCTGTTTATCTGAGCATCTTTCTTGACGAAGGCCAGAAACGATTTCAGCGGACATCGGGCTTGGTGTTTGAGCCGGACTTGCGTCCTGAGCCGGTTAAACCTGGAAAATATGCCCGCGAATTTTTGGCGCAAGTTCGTAGTTCCTTGCAGAGGATTCGGACGGATGAAATCGGCAAGATACGGATGGCAGCCGATTGGTTGCATGAGGCTTCGGCGGCGAAGCAACAAATCGTGCGTAATTTTACGGGACATCTTCCGCCCATCGAGGCCGGAATGCCCGGTGACGTGAAATTTTTCCAAACGATGGCCCGTTCGAGCGGCGCGGATGGCGCGAAGTGGATTCGAGAAAATCTGCACAAAGGCGACGTCTATTTCTTCCTCGGTTATCAGAATAACGAGGATGCAATGGCCGAGGCCGCCAATTCGCTGGGCGTTAAGTCGATCTTTTTGACCTCCCGCGGCCCCGGCGACAAAGCGGCCGCTAGTCCACACCATCTATACATCGATCCGCAATGGCCCGTGACCGACGGTTGCCTGGAATTGCCGGGCTACGACGTCCTGGCCTGCCCGCTGTCGTGTATCATGAACATGACGTGCTATTATGCCATCTGCGGCGAAGCAATCAGCAAATAGCAATCTTAAGGATTTTTTATGGACCTATTCGACGCTATTGCAAAACGCTATAGCTATCGGGGCGAATTTACCGCGGCGGCCGTTCCTCGCACGGATTTGCATAAGATCGTGCAGGCGGGCATCCAGTCGCCCTCGGCATGCAACCAACAGGTAGCGTCGTTCGTCGTTGTCGATGACCCTTCGCTACTCCAGAAAATCGCGGATATTATCGACAAGCCCTTCTGTCGGTCAGCCAAGGCGATGATCGTTTGCGTGGCGGATCCCCGGCCGGTGTTTGCCGACATTTCGTTTGCGGCGGAAGATTGTGCAGCGGCGGTCGAAAATATGCTGCTGGCCATTACGGCCCTGGGTTATGCGAGCGTTTGGCTCGACGGCGTATTGCGACGCGAAAACCGCGCCGCAAGAATCAATCAACTGCTAGGCGTTCCGGCCGACAAGTCCGTTCGCATTTTGTTGCCGATCGGAGTGCCTGCCGAGCCGGGCCAGCAGCGGGAAAGACAGCCTTTCGGCGAACGCGCGTGGTTCAATCGTTGGGAAGCTAGGGGCTAGGGACTAGGGGCTAGGGACTAGGGACTAGGGACTAGGGACTAGAGTCATGAATATTCGATTTCTGTTTTCATTTTTGGTTGTTTTTGCCGCGATGC
>CAZNMP010000191.1:0-6404 GCA_964573875.1 uncultured Planctomycetaceae bacterium
TCCGAAAGAGGGGGTTCTGAAGTCGCAAATACAACGTACCTTTCCTATTCTTACATGTAAACCATTCATTGCAAGGGTATTAGGGCTCGGTTGGACAGGCCAAGGCTGTTTATCCCCCCTACGATCCCAACTTTTCGATCATCTCCTGGGTAAATACTGCTAACTCCCCTTGTCGTGGCGGGCCAATTTGGGTATTTCTACGCGACCTTGCATTGCCATAGGCGAACCACTGCGTTTTGGGCAGCGTATTCGTTCGCTAGAGAACGTGCAAGGAACAGAGATGCTTGTCGGTGGGCGGAGTCCCGCTGACGGAACCTCTTCTCGTGCGAAATAGCCTCCAAACGGAAAGGGCCAGGGATGGCCAGCCTCCGAAAGGATAAAAACTCCAAGGGCAAGCAACCGAAGCGGCAGCCTAAGCTGTCGCTGGTCGTATTGCTTGGGGTATTGACGCTTGCGTCGTTGGCGATTCCCTTGGCCATGGCGCAACAAGCGATGCCGAAACCATCGCAGGAAGCCACGCCCGCCGGCCCGCCGCCCACCGACTCGCTGGCGGCCGCATCGCCGGCCGACAAGGTCGTCGATGTAAAGATCCAGGGGAACAAGTCGTTGCCCTTGAGCAAAATTCTGCCGCACATTCGCACCCGGCCCGGCCGCCCGTTCGATTTGGAGCAGATCGAGGAAGACGTTCGCCGGCTCGACCGTTCGCAAATGTTCGTCAATGTCAGAACCTATTGGCAGCAAGTAGCGGGCGGGCGCGTCGTTATTTTCGATCTGATCGAGCGGCCGTGCCTGATCGAGGAGCCCAAGTTCGTCGGCTGCAAGCAGATCCGTCGCAAAGTGCTGCAAAAAGAATCCGGGCTGAAGAAGGGCGATGCGTTGGATCCATCGGCGATCGAGGAAGCGCGTCGCAAGCTCGAAGAGTTTTATCACGGACGCGGTTTCACCGGCGCACGCATCACGATGTTGGAAGGCGACAAGCCGGAAGATCGCCGCGTCATCTTCCTCATCAATGAAGGAACGAAACAGCGCGTCTGGACGGTGAATTTCATCGGCAACTCGATTGCCAGTGGAGAGCGTTTGAAAACGCAGATCCAATCGAAACCGCCGTTCCTGTGGCTTTTCAAAGGCGAGCTTGACCGCAAGCAGGTCGACGAGGACGTCGAGCGGCTGACGGCCTATTATCGCGGGCTGGGTTTTTTCCGCGCCAGGATCGGCCGGGAATTGGAATTCAACGAGCAAGAAAACTGGGTGACCCTTACGTTCATCATCGACGAAGGGCCTCGCTACAAAGTCCGCAACGTTTCGGTGATCGGCAACACGAAATACAGCAACGATCAGTTGATGGCCGACCTGAAGATGACGCGCGATAATTTTTTCAACCAGGCGAAGATGTCCTCGGACGTGAACAAACTTCAGGACATGTACGGCGGCATCGGTTACGTGTTTGCCGATGTGAAGGCCGATCCGCGGTTCTTGGAAGAAGAAAACCAGTTGGACATCGTTTATAACATCACCGAAGGCGACCGCTATCGCGTCGGCAAGATCGACGTGCATATCAAGGGCGATTATCCGCATACGCAAATTACCACGATCTTGAATCGCCTTTCGTTCAAGCCGGGCGATATCGTCGATATCCGCCAGGTGCGCGACAGCGAGCGGCGCATTAAGGCCAGCCAGTTGTTCGAGACCAATCCCGCGACGGGCAGCGTTCCGAAAATCGTATTCAGCCCGCCGGACAAAGAGGAAGGCAAGGATCCCGAGGAACAGGGCGACAGCGAGGTTGCTCGCCGGCCGAAGCCGCCGAAGTTCCGTGGGCAGAGTCCCGATCCCGCGCCGCGCGACCGCGACTTGACCGTCATTTTGGACTGCGGACGCTATGTCGGTCCCATGGAGGGACAAGCGGCGGGTGTCGAACAACAAGAGACGCGGAGTGCGGAGCAACAAGTGCAACGCACGCCTTTCGCGGCCTCCGGCGCGGTCGCCTCCGAGGCATCGAATCCCAGCGTTCAGCAACGTTCGGACGACTTGCTGCAAATGGCCGACGAATTGACGGCCGCGCTGGCTCGGAAACAGCCGCAACCGTCGCGCGATCGTTTGATTCCCATGCAATACACCGACACGGAGCCGAGCGCTTCCGCCCCGTCAAGCAGCGGCAATTCGTTGCGATGGACAAGCGTTGCGCAGCAGCCGGTGCAACAGACGGCCGCTTCGGGCCCGGCATTGCAGTCGGCCGACGCACAAACGGTCGCTGCCGAGACGGCCGCAATGCAGCCGGTCCAAGCGCCAGCGACGCAACCTGCCCAGGCCCCGACAACGCAGGCCTACGGTCAGCAGCAGTGGCCCACGCAGTCGGGCACGCCGCAGCGACCGGTTGATTCGCCGGAGGGCGGATATATTCCGGGGCCGATTTTCAATCAGAATTCGCCGTTTAACGACGGGCCGCCCGACGGCGGCGATTTCGCGCGTCCCGTGGATTTCGTCATCAATGCCAATGAGACGATGACTGGCCGATTGATGTTCGGCGTGGGTGTGAACTCGGATTCCGGTTTGGTCGGCTCCGTGGTCTTGGACGAGCAAAACTTCGATTGGACCCGCTTCCCACAGAGTTGGGAAGACGTCCGCAACGCGACGGCATGGCGCGGCGCCGGGCAACGGTTCCGCATGGAGGCGGTCCCCGGCACCTCTACATCGCGGTATGCCGTGACGTTCCAAGAACCGTACTTATTCAATACGCCCGTGGCCTTGGGCTTGAACGGCTACTTCTATCAGCGCGCCTATACGGAATACGACGAACAGCGCATCGGCGGCCGCGCTTCGCTGGGATATCAATTCACGCCGGACTTGTCCGGCAGCATTGCTTATCGCGGAGCAAAGATCAACATTACGGATCCGATCGATCCGGCGGTGCCCGACTTGGCCGAAGTGGTGGGGCGCGACTTGGCCTTGCATGGATTCCAGCTTTCGATGACGCACGACAAACGTGACAACGCCTTTTTGGCCACCGAAGGCCATTTGATCGAGGGCTCGATCGAGCAAGTGCTTGGTTCGTTCACGTATCCCCGCGCCGAATTGGATTTGCGCAAGTATTTCACGCTTCACGAACGTCCGGACGGTTCAGGCCGCCATGTGTTGAGCTTGGCCGCCCGCGCCGGCTATACCGGCGATGATACGCCGATCTACGAACGGTTCTACGCCGGCGGTTATTCGACCATCCGCGGCTTCCAGTATCGCGGCGCATCACCCTATGTGATCGGTCCGACCAATGGAAGCATGGTGCGCGTGGGCGGCGATTTCCAGATGCTTGCCTCGGCCGAATATCTTTTCCCGATCTCGGCCGACGATATGCTGCGCGGCGTTGTGTTCTGCGACACGGGCACGGTCGAGCCGTCGATCACCGACTGGTCGAACAAATATCGCGTGGCCTGCGGTTTTGGATTGCGAATCGTCGTGCCGGCGATGGGCCCCGCGCCGATCGCATTGGACTTCGCCTTCCCGATCTCCTGGCAGCCCGGCGATAAGTCGGAACTGTTCAGCTTCTTCATGGGCTTCGGAAGGTAGCCGCCATCGTCATCGAGCGATTTCTTAACCGCTCTCTGTCATCCTGAGCGAAGCGAAGGATATCTGAAACTGCGCAGATTCTTCGCTCTGCTCTAGATGACAGATGACCGAGATAGGGAACTACGGAGCGCCGTTGTTCTACACGCCTGCCAGTTCGCGTTTGCGGGCATGGGTGGGTTGTGCGGCGACGCCCGGTTTGGCCGGCGGGGCAATGGGCTCGGCCCAACGGCATACGGGCACTTCGGGCCGATCCGTCAGGGCCTCATTCCGTTCGTAGATGGTCGGCGGCTCGTAGCTGAAGCCCTCGGCGAGCCGTTTTTCTTCCTTGCGAATCTGCCGCAATACCCAGCGACCGCCGATGGCCGAAGCGAGGCGCGACTTCCAGCCGAACTCGGCGTGCAGCTCGCGCAACAACGCCGACATCTTGGCGTACATCATCGGATTGTCGCGATAGTACAGCTTCGCGCCCGCGACGACGGCGGTAAACGTGGTGGCCAACTCGCGAACTTCCCAGGCGTAGCGTCGGCGAACGCGAGCGTCGGGATGGTTCTTGTGCCGCCGCCAACCGGCCAAGGTGGTGCGCACGATTCGCACCGTGCTGGGGCCGTTGACTTCGAAATCGTGATTGAATGCCCTGAGCATGAATTCCGCCGATTGTTGGTCGTTGATATGGGGATGGCGATAGTTGAAAATCAACTGGCCGTGAATATCGCTCATGTGGAATTCGCTCTCATCCTTCATCAGGCCCTTGGCTGAAAGCTCGGCGTGCAGGGGCGTGCCGGGGATGGGCGTGTAGAGCATGAACTGATGGAAGTCGGTGTCGTGGCGAGCGGCGTGGTCGATCGCCTCGTCGATATTCTCGGGCGTGTGGTTTTCGAGGCCGATGATCGTCGAGCCGAGGACGCGGATGCCGTTGGACTGCAGTTCGCGGACCAGCGCGAAGGTGTCCACGCCGGTAAGCTTGCAGTATTGGCTATTGCATCCCTCGATGCCCATCCACACCCAGGAGATGCCCATGCGGACGAGTTGGTCTATCGAGTACGAGAGAATCACATTGGCCGAGCTGAAAACGTAGAGCGACCAGGCTTTGTTGTTCTGCTCCATGAGTTCCAGCAGCCGCAACGCTCGTTTGCGATGGAAGAGGAAGTTTTCGTCCATCATGAAGAATGAGGACACCTGCATGTTCTTCTCAAGCTGCTCCATGATGGCGAACAGCTCGTCGCCGGTCTGATAGAAGTTGACCGAATGGCCCTTGCCGCCGAACATGGCCGAGGTGGAGCAGAAATTGCAGCCCAGGGGGCAGCCGACCGACGGGATGACCGTTGCGGCGACGTCGCCGGGCTTTTCTTTCGGCGTCACGCCCATATTGCGCGTGCCCATGCCCGAGGTGATCATCGGATGACGCAGAGGCAGGCTGTCGTCTTCGCCCAGGTAGCGGCGGAACCAGCGAACGCCCTCGCCGCGGATAATGTGGTCGGCGTCGATGCGATCGGCCAAATCGGGTACGTTGGCGATGTGCCCACCGATCACAATCTTGGCATTCGGCTGATACTGCCGGATCAGCTCGCACATCTTTTTGACTTTGTGGATGTTCGGAATAATCGAGGTGATGCCGATGATGTCGTATTGCTGGGTGCGCAGCTCCTCGATGAACCGGTCGAGAACCGGAAAGTCCAAGACGACGCAGGGCGCGCTGATATTCGCTTGGATCAGCATGATGCCCCAACTGCGATGGAACATCCGGAGCGAAAAAGCCCCTTGGGTGCGCGTGACTTGGTTATGGTAAAGCTCCATCGGGTTCAGCCGACGGCTGCCGTATTCGTCGTCTTGGCCGTAGGGGCCGAAAACGCTCGTCAGCAGAACGCGGGCCTTCGTGCCCGCCGGATGGGTTGGGTGCGGTTGTTGTTCCGGCGAAAGGACCGGGATATTGTTCGATTTCATAGCCTATTCTCCCTGTTGTCAAACCATATTTCGATTATAAATCTTGTCGCCCTGATCCCAATAGTCACTGCGTATATGTTGTGTAATAGGTTCGTAATTGTTCGGCGAGAACCGCAGGAGAGAACGATTAGGGCGATTGGAAGCACCCCCCTGCTTGACGGTTACCCCCTGCTTTTGTTATGTTTCAGTTCCATGTCGAAACGTCGCCCCCTCAGTACGCCCATTCTGCTTGCAATCGGTATGATTGCCTTGCTGGTGATCCTGATTGTCGGCTGGGTGATACTGGCCGTCGTGGGCGCGGTGAAGGATTCCGATCTCTCGGGCATGTATTGGGCCATGCTGCCCATCGGCGCGGTCTTCATGATCTTGTTGGTGGTCGGCGTGGTTTTGTATTTGATCCTTTCGATCAAGGCCATCAATCTCACCCAGCGACAATCGAACTTCATCGACAGCGTTACCCACGAACTGAAATCGCCTATCGCGTCGATGAAACTATATCTGCAAACCTTGAGCCGACATCATGTCGACCAGCAGGTGCAGGCCGACTTCCATCGTTTCATGCTCGAAGACCTCGAACGGCTCGACCATCTGATCAATCAGATGCTCGAAGCCGGCCGGCTTGATGTCGAGCCGGCGAAGAGCGAAAACGAGGACGTGGATTTGGCGGCCCTCCTGCGCGATTGCGCCGCGGCCGTGGCGATGAACTATCACGTTGCGGCCGACACCGTGCGGCTCGAATTGGAGCCGGCCGTCATCGTCGGGCGTCGCGTCGATTTGGACATCATCTTCCGCAATTTGATCGACAACGCCGTGAAATACGCCGGCTCGCCGCCGCGGGTCGAAGTGACGCTTCGCGGCGCGGCCGGCGGCCGAACCGTCGTGCGAATCGCCGACAATGGACGCGG
>CAZNMP010000192.1:0-6402 GCA_964573875.1 uncultured Planctomycetaceae bacterium
GGAAATGGCGAATAAGAAAATCGCGGACAATAACAGAAGCTGACAATGCCTCCCCAGTTTATCATGCCTCTTGTGGCGTATCAAGATTCTTGCTAAAGATGATCCAAAATAGAGGGGTATTCCGGTGGGTAGACGTTGAAGATGAGAAACGCCATAATGTGGACTGTAGAGAGGGGGACAATTATTCCTGCATCGTTGGCTAAGCGGAGATGATGCCATGCAACCGACTTCTGAATTGATTGTCGAGGCTGCATTAAAGCTGCCGGAAAGTGAGCGGCTGACTATTGTATCCCGGCTCTTGGAAGCGATGCCGGCAGATGACGCTTTACGGCCGTTTGATGATGCCTCTTGGGTTGAGGAGCTAGACCATCGCTTTGCCGATCACGATGGCAGCATCCCGTGGACGGAATTGCGGGCGGAAGACTGATGCCGACAACGAAGTCATGGTTGTTGCCGTTGCTCATACCAGTCGTCGGCCCGGATACTGGCGCGGTCGAACATAAATAAGTTCGCAATTCTTACGGCAACTGGAACAGCGACTGGCTTTTGACGATGGCGTAGTCTTCGGGGAAGGTGTGGAATGCTTGGATCAGCAGGCTGCGGTTGCGGGCTTCGAGGTTGATGTAGCTGAGAGCGCCGGTGGCCATGCGGCCGTTGGAATCGAAACAATGCAACATGCCTTGGCGCTTGCCTTGCAGGGCTAACTCCTGCTGGAACGTCCAAAAAACTTCCGGCTCGGCCGGTTCGAGTTGGAAACTCATCTGGTAGCTGACCCCGCCGCGGCATTCGACGCGGTCGGTGCGCTGGCCTTTGATGTTGTAGGCGATCAGACGCCGCATCTTCGGCAGAGGATGATGGGAAGAGGTTGCCACTTCGGTCAACGTCAATCCCGCATAGCGCCAAGTGACCATGTGTCCGGCGCTGGTGATATCGATTTTCGCGGTATACGGCCCGCGCTCGATGGTGCACGATTCGTAAACTTGGAAAAGTTCGGGATGCAGCGGGCGCCCATAAAGCTGAAAAGTCAGCTCTGCGACTTTCGGTCGGGTGGTGAGCACGTCGACGCCTCCTTGGTATCGCGACGGGACTGTGTTTCCATTCGTTTCGACGTTTACACGATCCATGAACCGCGGCTAACCAACCGAAGGCTGGACAGTAGAGCAACCGTTTGCGTTGCCGGTTCATTTTTCAAGTGAACATCAATAAATCTAATTATAGGCGCGACAGGCGACCGGCGCAAAGGGCGCTTTTCTAAAAAAATAGGAACTTCGGAAAACTCGAAAATTTTTCATCTTGACAAGATCGCAACCTTGTGATTCTTGCAGTGCTAGCATCGCTTTTCTCATCGTAGGGTAGGTCAAGGTCGCATAAATTCTTGGTGGATCTATGCAAACCAATCAACCGTTGCTCTACCCTGAAAGAAAGCAAACCGATTTGCCGCGACCGAAGCCCCACCAGAACATCGGTTTGCTTGCTCCACCCTGCATACTTACGCCCTTTTCCGATGGATCAGGGCTTTGCCGGTCAGAAATCATCGTTCACTGCTTCGTCGCGATAGAGCGGCAGGTAGCGGTAGTAGACTTCGAGTGTCAAGATGGCCAAAGCCGTATTGTAGAGCCGGCCGGCCTTGTCGCCGTAAGGGTCGGGGAAATACCAACTGCCCGCCTCGTGACTGCTCTTTGATTGCGTGGCGACCAGATAGTCGCGCATCTGGATGTTCCAGGTTTTCCATTCCGGCCCTTCCCAATTGTGCAACACTTGGGCGGCGTAATAGTTGAAGTACATATTGTCTTTCGACGGTCCCCATTTGCGCAGATAAGCGATGCCTTGGTACATCGCCGGGTTGTCGCGATGCCAGCCGGTATACATGCGGCAAAGTAAGCCGACGGCCGTCGTCACTTCGTGGGTTTTGGCCCGCATGGTCGGCGTGAGATAGCCATAACGGGCGCCGCCTTCGAATTGCACGCGGTCGAGGAACTTGCGGACCAACGCAATCGTCGGCGAGGGCACGAAAAGCTTCGCCATCTGGCCGCTTTTCAAGGCCATCAATTGCCAACCGGTGACGGTCATATCGCCCGGTGCGCCAGGCGTGTAACGCCATCCGCCGTCGGAAGTGTTTTGAGCATACGCAATAAACTGCAATGCCTGCTGGGCAACGTCTTTCAAAGCAGGATCATGCGTCATGGAATACGATTCGCAAAGCACGATCGTGGCCAGTGCTTGGCCGTACATCGTGCCTTCCTGAAGATCGACGCCGTTCGATGTAACGCGGGCTCGCGTGCCGAGATAGTACAGGCCGCGTTTCACGACTTCTTGATGCTCGCCTTCGGTGTGGGTGTAGCCCGCGCCCAGAAACGGCAACAAGGCCAGTGCCGTGGCCGCCGTGGTGCTCGATTCGCTTCCTGAATTGTGACACAACCCGTTGCAGGGCGGTTTATTCAGATCGAACGACCAACCGCCGTCTTCGCCTTGATGGGCGGCCAGCCAAACCAGTCCGCGTTCGACAGCGGCTTCGCTGTCATCGCTGCCGCCTCCGCGGCGCGCCAAGCCGGGGCGCGCATCGCGGCCACGTCCTCCCAAACCGCCGCCCGTTGGTCCGCCGGTCGGGCGCGCGATTTCGCTGGTTCCCGCCGTGTTGCCGGAAACCGTCGGAGCGGGAATATTTCCGGCCGCCGGCTCTTCGTCGGGGGCGGCGATCTGCGGCGCGTCGAAGGCTCCTTCAATCGATACCATCTCCGTGCCTTGGTCGAGTGCGGAGATGCCTTCGCGCCGATCCAGCTCGGTTGATTTCATTGCCTGCGGCATTTCGGGCGAGGTGGAGTCTTCTTCCGTCATCGAGGCATCAAGGTGCAGTGCAACGCGGCCCGGCTGGACCGTATAGGTGATGAGCCCCATCGCAAACAGTACAATGAAATGCACGAAGAAACTGACCAGCCACGGCGCGGAATCGAGCCAGTGATCCATCGACCGCCAAGACCGCGGCTGCTCATCCCAAGAATCATCGTCCTCGATCGTTGCCTGCAAGGGCGGCGGAACAATTTTCGGCTGTGGCGCTTCGCGCACGCGCCGTGGGCTTCCCACCGGCGGGGCGGGAATCGGAGGCGGTTTGGGATTCGGCGGAAGCGGCGGCATGGCGAAAGTATCCGGCACGGCGAAGCAACTCCTCGAGCGCAACTAAATAAAACCGCGGATCATCGAAAGTGCCGCAAACCTGCAACCACGCAATTGCCGGCGGTCGTTGCCTCGCCGGCACTTTCGCTATTATGTGGACGTATTTAGTATAGCTTGCCCGGAAAGTCCGATTAGAACGATCAAAACGATTGTGCAACGTGCATAGGCAATCTCGCCTGATTGCGGGCCGTGCTAATCGGGGAAGTCTTGGTCAACGCTTTGCGCCCGATAAATGGGCATGTGCCGATAGTAGACTTCCAAGATCATCGTGGCCATGGCCGTGCAATAGAGGCGGCCGCCGGGCGCTGCGCCGTTGTCGCCGCTGCCGGTAAACCAACTTCCGTCTTCGTGCCCTTGCTTGGCTTGTGCATGGATCAACTGATCGCGCATTTGGCGGTTCCAATTGGTCCATTCCTCGCCTTCCCAATGACGCATGACTTGGGTGGCGTAGTAGTTGTAGTACATATTGGCGCCCGAAGGGCCGCGGCCGCTCAGGAATTTTACACCGCGTTGCAAGGCCGGGTTATCGCGTTTCCAACCGAGATACATGCGGCAGAGCAAACCGATGGCCGTGGTCGCTTCACCTTGTTTGCCGGGCTCGGCATAGCCATAGGCGGCGCCGTCGTCGCCCTGGATGCCGTCGAGGAACAAAGAAGCGCGGTGGACGGTCAAGGGGGAAACGCGAAGATTCGCCATGTAGCCGCTCTTCAGCGCCATCAACTGCCAACCGACGACCGAGGTATCGCCCTTTTCACGCGGCTTATAGCGCCATCCGCCGCCGATGGGGTCTTGTGCATAGGAAATGAAGTTGAGGGACGCCTGCGCGGGAGCGAGCAAGCCTTTGTCGTGCGTCATGGCATAAGCTTCGCACAAAGCGATGGACGCAATGCCGTGTGCATACATCTGGCCGCCGTTTTCATTCAAAGCGCCGCCCTGAGGCCCGATGCGCATGTGGGTGACAAGATACGACAATCCATTCTTAATGGTCGTCTTGTATTGGCCGTCGCGGTGCGTCTGGCCGGTGCCGAGGAACGGCAGCAGGGCCAAGCCGGTGGCGGCGTTACGCGCCTCGGCCATGGTGCCTGCGTTGCGACATTGTCCGCGACAACCGGGGCAGTTCGTATGATTGAAGTTCCATCCGCCGTCGGGCATTTGATGGTTGGCCAACCACTTTAACGCGGTGGATACGGCCTTCTCGCTGGTTTCGCTGCCGCCTTCGCGGGTGACTAGCTGGGCCTTCGCGGCCAACTCGCGGCCCGAAAGCCCCGTGCCGCCATAAACGCCCACGGTGGCCAACAGATCGCTCTTCGGGACGCGATCAAGACCGTAATCGGCCAAGTCGATGGCGGCAGGCGCGGCCTCCGGCTCGTTCGACGGCTGGATGTTGACCCGTTCTTGCTCAACCTTGGAATCGAAAGCCACGGATTCGGTAACGGCATTCTCTTCGAGCGTGGTCGGCTTCTCGTTGTTGGCTTCTTTGACTTCCTCGATTTTTTCTTCCACCGGAGGAGGCGTGACCAACAGGTGATTCGATTTGTATTGAACCGGCTGCGGAACGGTGACCATGGCCATCGTCACGAGTGTGACCATGTGGACGACCATGCTGACCGTCCAAGCAGGCGCTTCATGCAGAATCAACTGGAAAATACAGGCCGCGACGCTGGAGCCGCCATAAAAACCCGCCCAGTTTGCAGCGACGGAGGTCGCCGCGGAAGTGGCTTCGATGTAGATGACGATGGGGCCGGCTTCGGCGGCGCGCTTTTGGATGCCGGTATCGCTGGTGCTAGCCAACACGGTGTCGGTCAAGGGCTTCGCCCGCACCAACTTTTTCGGTCGGCGACGAGGAACGAGCGGCTCGGCCGTCTTCATTGTCGTTTTTGCCAACGGCATATCCGACATCGTTGAACACTCCCCAGGATTAGACAATCCGCGCGACAGTCTTCAGGATAGTTAGATCTCGTGTGGAAATCAACAATTTTTCACACAGCACACCACCCACAAGTGGCTGTTTTCGCCAAGATTGTATCAGCGTATAACGACGAGCATCCCCCACTTGCATTACTGATTACATCCCTGCCCCCAGCTAGGCTTCATTTTACTACGGCCGAAACAAACATGCCACCCTTCAGATGTGGGGTAGTGCTATGGGAAGCACCTGCCATTTCCTTGCGATTATGTCTTGATGCCTTGTGGCTTACTGCCGATCTTGTTAAACTGACGTGTTTACAAGTCAGAAGCTGTTGAGGATGGGCTATGAAGGACGGTATTCACCCCAAATACGTTGTGACAAAAATCACCTGCGGTTGCGGCAATACTTTTGTGACGCGCAGCACCCAGCCGGAGATGAAAGTCGATATTTGCAACGCTTGCCACCCCTTCTACACGGGCAAGCTGAAGTACGTGGACACGGCAGGCCGCATCGAGAAGTTCCAGAAGAAGTTCGCCGCGGCCGGCTACAAGAGCCTCAACGTTGGCAAAAAGGCAGCTCAGCCCGAGGCCTCCGAGGCGTCGTCCTGAGTAGGGAACGCAGTTCCGAGCAAAACCCGTCGGCCTGAATGATCAAATTGGATCGCCGAACAGGATCCGGCGTGTTTTTGATGGAATCCCTTTGGCTGCGCTCTGGATGACAAACAAGGCTCAACCGCACTAGACGAGGCCCCGGGCACGACGATTCGCCGGGGGTGATGTCATTATGCCGAATCCGCTCGACGAAAAACTTGCTCGCTTCGAAGAGCTCGAGCGGCTGCTCGTGGATCCCGAGGTGTTGGCCAATCCGGCGCGTTTGACGGCGGCGGCCCGCGAGCACGGCTCGTTGGCCAAACTGGCCACGAAGTATCGCCGTTTCAAGCAGTTGAACGATCAGATTCGCGACGCGGTCGAAATGATCGAAGGCGGCGACCCCGAGATGAGCGAGTTGGCCCAGGCCGAATTGCCCGACTTGAAGGCCGAACGCGAAACCTTCTGGAACGAATTGCTCGACTTGACCATCGGCGGCGACGACGCCAACCGCACGCGCTGCGTGTTGGAAATCCGGGCCGGCACCGGCGGTGAGGAAGCCGCGCTGTTCGCCCGCGACCTATACCAGATGTACAAGCACTACGCCGAAGACAACCGATGGAAGGTTGAAGTGCTTGATCTATCGCCGACCGAATTGGGCGGATTCAAGGAAATCATTCTGGGGCTCGAGGGCGAGGGCGTCTTCCGCAAGCTGCAATTCGAGAGCGGCGGTCA
>CAZNMP010000193.1:0-6399 GCA_964573875.1 uncultured Planctomycetaceae bacterium
GTCAGGAAGCCCAAGAGTAGTACATTGACGGCCACTACCGAAGGTGAGGCCAGTACGGGAAAGCGGCCATAGCAGGCAAGGTTAATGGATTCAACCAGAAAAACCAACACGGAGGTGGCCAGGCAAAATCGGAACAGATTCCAATGTTCTTGGACGATACGCCGGGACGTAATATAACGCCATAAGGCCACAGCCTCGGAACGCAACATCAGATAGGTCACGAAGAACAAGCTGAGAAGCGTAAACAAGATGCTCCAGTTAAACGCTTCAATCAGTTTGGCCATCATCAGAAACGGCAGCAAACCGGAAAACAGCACCAATCCGCCAGCCGTCACGCGGCGCCAGATATCAGCGTTTCCCAATCTCAACCGTTCGATGAGTTCTCGGGCGTCTATCGAGGAGTAGTTCGATTCTTGTAAAGTATCTTGGGCTTTCA
The DNA here is from genome assembly GCA_964573875.1 of uncultured Planctomycetaceae bacterium. Lineage (GTDB taxonomy): Bacteria > Planctomycetota > Planctomycetia > Pirellulales > Thermoguttaceae > CAYWGR01. Next base: position 437 of record CAZNMP010000193.1, read on the forward strand.
AGGTCTGTCCTGTTGCGTCAACTCTAGGTAATTGTATATTCTCAGCGCAGTGGAAAAGCTCGAACTGCCCTCAGAAAAAGCCTACTACACAAAATTGCGCGATGCGCAAAGAAGAACCGATTGTAGGGATTGAATGGACTGAGCGGGCGGGGTGCCTTTTTGGCATTGTTTGGAGCGAAAAAAACCGCCGCATTCCCTTTTTGGAGAATGCGGCGGCGTTAGACTCAAACCTCCCGTCGATTGCGACTGGATGCGTCGCTGCGAGACGAGCGAAGGTCAGGCGTGCTTCTGCACTAGCCGTGAAGGCGACCTTGGCTCACGCTAATTGTTTGGCACCTCCGTCGGAATGCTTGACAGGAAGTTCGATTCCGTAAGTTGTGTACCAGATCTATCGGCAAATCGCACTTGCCGATTCCACACGAAACCGCAAATTCCGAATCACGGGGGCCGGCGACCCGCGAAAAGTTTTTCATGGCCTCGTCTACATGAATACTATCTTAGAAACACTCTACTTGCGCACATTTCGCGGCAAAACAGCGGAAAAAAAGATATTCCGCCAACTTGATCGGATCGTGGGCTTTCCGGCGGGGGGGAGACGAACCTTTTCATCCTCTCTCTGTCTTTTGGAGAACAGTTTGCGATAAGTTCCGGGATTGTATCCTTAATTTAAGGCGTTTGGATCGCAGGATTGTCGTGTTTTGGGGCCTGGGGAGACGCCCGACAACCGGCATCGATTCGTCCTTATTATTAAGGATGCCTCGACTTGAAATGGGCGGGTTCTCGACTTATGCTGAACCGTCTGGCTAATAACAAAGGGTGGCGGCGGGTAATCCCGGCCGTCGTGCGGAGGAAAGGTGATTTTTGTGGCGACAACAAGCAACAAACCAACCCCATCGGCTGAAAAGCAACCCACAAGCGGGGCGGATATCATCGTACAGAGTCTCGTCAACCACGGGGTAGATACGATTTTTGCCTACCCTGGCGGGACGACGATCCCCCTGCACCAGGCTTTGACCCGGTTTCGCGACAAGGTCCGTGTGATTTTGCCTCGTCACGAGCAAGGCGGCGGTTTTGCCGCCCAGGGCTATGCGCGTTCGACCGGTAAAATCGGCGTTTGCATGGCCACCAGCGGTCCTGGCGCCACGAACCTCGTCACATCGATTGCCGATGCCAAGCTCGACAGCATTCCAACGCTTTTTATCACGGGCCAGGTCGGCACGCCGGTCATCGGCACCGATGCCTTCCAGGAAACGCCGATCGTCGAGGTCTGTCGCAGCATTACCAAACACCATTATCTCGTGACCGATGTGAACGATATCGCGCGCATTATGAGCGAGGCGTTTCATGTGGCCACGACGGGCCGGCCCGGGCCCGTGCTGATCGACGTGCCCAAGAATGTGCAGAACATGTTGACCGTGCCCGATTACGACGTACCGATGCAATTGCCCGGCTATCACGTCGATGATCGGAAGGCATCGGCGGCCGAAGTCGCAACGGCGGCTGAAATGATCTTGGCGGCAAAACGGCCGGTGATTTACGCCGGCGGCGGCGTGATTGCGGCCGATGCCAGCGAGGAATTGACCGCGTTGGTCCGTAAAACGAACATTCCCGTGACCACGACGATCATGGGGCTCGGTTGTTTTCCCGGCGATGATCCTCTTTCGTTGGATATGCTCGGGATGCATGGCAGCATTTATGCCAATTATGCTGCCGACAATGCCGATCTATTGATCGCCCTGGGCGTGCGGTTCGACGACCGTGTGACCGGCAAGGTGTCGGAATTCGCCAGTCGGGCGAAGGTGATCCATGTGGACATTGATCCTTCCGAAATCAGCAAGATCCGTCGGCCGGAGCTTTCGATCGTCAGCGATTTGAAACATTTTCTGCGTGCATTGAACAAGGTGGTTCAAGTGCCCGACACCGAGGAGTGGCGTCGCAAGGTGGCTACCTGGAAACGGGATGAGCCGTTCTCCTACGATCAGGATTTCGACGGCATCTTGCCGCAACATGCCATCAGCGAGCTTTGCCGATTGACGCGCGATCTCGATCCGATCATCGCCACGGGCGTGGGCCAACATCAAATGTGGACGGCGCAATATTACAAGTTCCGTCGCCCGCGCCGCTGGCTTTCAAGCGGCGGGTTGGGAACGATGGGCTTTGGTATGCCGGCCGCCGAGGGCGCCAAGGCCGCTCATCCCGATAAACTGGTGATCGACATCGACGGCGACGGCAGCATCTTGATGAACATTCAGGAAATGGCCACTTGCCACTGTGAGAAGTTGCCGATCAAGGTCATGCTTTTGAATAACATGCACCTGGGGATGGTTGTGCAGTGGGAAGATCGATTCCACGCAGCCAACCGGGCCAACACCTATTTGGGGTCGATCGACGATCCCGAAGCGATTGGTCAGGGCAACGGCATCACCCCTGAAGAACGCTATCCGGACTTCGTGGCTATTGCCCGCGGATTCCGTTGGGGCGCGCGGCAAGTGCGTCGCAAAGAGGAATTGGCCGACGCGATCCAAGAGATGATCAACTCGAAAGGCCCGTTCCTTTTAGACGTGCAGGTGCCCTATCAAGAACACGTCTTGCCGATGATTCCAGCCGGAATGACCGTGCATGATTTGATTAAAGAGTAACGCTCCCAAGTCGGGAGAAAAATGCGATCAAGGGGCAGGCAAATCCGTTTCTAATTTTTAATCCACCTTGCTTGCAGGAACGACATCCATGGAATGGGTGCAAGTTTACAATCCCCTTGGCTCGGCAGCATTGTCCTCGATGGCGGCGGGGCTGCCGATCGTGGTATTGTTAGGTTTGCTTGTCGTGGGCGTTTCAGCGCCGCGCGCGGCGCTGGCCGGATTATGCACGGCATTGATTGTGGCCATTGGCATTTTTGGAATGCCTGCTTCCAAAGCCTTGGCGGCCGCGACTTATGGCGGTTGTTTTGGGCTCATGCCTATCGGCTGGATCGTTTTGCCTGCTGTTTTTCTGTTCCAGTTGACGGTCCGTTCGGGCCAGTTCGATGTTCTAAAACATTCGGTGGCGGCGCTGTCGCCCGACCGACGGATGCAAGCACTGCTGATTGCTTTTTGCTTCGGTACATTGTTGGAAGGCGCAGCCGGATTCGGGGTGCCGGTGGCCATCTGCTCGGCCTTGTTGATCGGCATCGGATTCTCGCCGCTTTATGCCGCCGGCTTGGCACTGATCGCCAATACGTCGCCGGTCGCTTTTGGATCGCTGGGTATTCCGATTCGCACATTGTCGGAAGTTTCGGGGCTGCCCGAGATGGTGCTAAGCCAAATGGCGGGGCGACAACTGACGCTTTTTTCGTTGATTATCCCCGCTTGGCTAGTGGCATCGATTTCTGGTTGGAAAGGCGTCAAAGGCTGTTGGCCGGCGTTGGTTCTTTGCGGCAGCAGCTATGCGACCATCCAGTTTTTTATGTCGAACTATCACGGCCCCGCGTTGGTGTGCGTGGCCGCCGGCTTGGGTTCGCTATGCATCATGGTGCTGTTCCTTCGCGTTTGGCAACCGAAAGAGATTTGGCGGTTTCCTGAGGAGCGGCAGGGGGTCACTGGAGAAGAAACGCAGGAGACTGGAAGCAAAAAATCCGCAATTCCCGGCCACCACGTTCCAGCGCTGACCGCCCGCCAAGTGGCTTATGCCTGGACGCCGTGGCTACTATTGGCCGGGATGGTTTTTCTGTGGAGTTGGCCGGCGTGGCGCATGGCTCTCAATGGCGGAACGCCTGAAAATCCGAACTTTTTGCAGGGCATCGGCAAAATCTCGATTCCCGTACCGAATCTGGATGGGCAGGTCTATCGCACACATCCCGTCGTACCGGTGCCCGAGGGCTCGGATCGCGCCGCGAAACCGGAAAAGGCCATCTATGAATTCAACTGGTTATCGGCCACCGGCACGAGCCTTTTTATCGCGACCATTCTGTCGGGCTTCTGGCTTCGCATCGGATTCCGAAACTTTTTCCTGCAACTGCTCGAAACGATCATCCGCGTTCGTTGGGCGCTATTTACCATTGCTTGCATGTTGGCTTTGGCCTTCACGACGAAGTACAGCGGTGTGGACGCTACCTTGGGACTGGCCTTTACGCATTCCGGCTGGCTTTATCCGTTCTTTGCACCGATGCTGGGCTGGCTGGGGGTCGCGCTGACCGGTTCCGATACTTCCTGCAATGCGTTGTTCGGCAGCCTTCAACGCATCACGGCCGAACAATTGGGGCTGAATCCCGTACTGATCGTGGCCAGCAACAGCACGGGCGGCGTGATGGGCAAAATGATCGACGCTCAGAGCATCGTCGTCGCGGCCGTGGCCACCGGACAATCGGGCGGCGAGGGGCGCATCCTCCGCTTCGTCTTCGTGCACAGCCTCGTTCTGGCCATTCTGGTAGGATTGCTCACCATTCTGCAAGCGTATGTGCTGCCCCAGATGATTCCCGCACTGCCGAATTGAAATAGGCCGCTTGCTCTCGCTTGTCATTAAAGCACCCCCCATGATAGCTGTACGGGCGGGATTCTTGATGGACTATTGCGTCTTACATTGCTAATGAACCGTTCCGCAGCCAATCAGGCCAGCAAACTCGGCTGAAACAGCCGTGTTTGCGGTTGAAGCTGGAACATTGGCAATGTCGGTATTAATAAAATTTCCTCCCTGATATTTGGGCTGGTTATGATATAGAGAATAGAGAGGAATTTGCAGGTTAAGAAAAAATGGATCCCTTTGCCCAAGAACCGATGAGGGAAAGATGAGTGATCCATGCGACAATCAGGCCTTTGTGCAAGAGCTGATTGAGGTGCAGCGGGGGCTGTACACTTATATTTTTCGGCTCTTGCCCAATGTGACCGACGCCAATGACGTACTGCAAGAGACCAATCTGGTCATCATGCGGAAGCAATCAGAGTATCAGCTCGGCACGAATTTCGCGGCCTGGGCAGCCGCCATAGCTCGCAATCAGGTGCTCTCGTTTCGGCTGAAGATGCAGCGGGACCGGATAGTGTTCGACGAACAACTGTTGGATCAATTAGCCGTTAGCGGCCTGAAACGGATTGGCAATCTTAATCCGATGCTCGAAGCTCTCGGGCATTGCAAGGATAAGTTGAACAGCCTCGACCAGGACTTGTTGGAACACCGATATGGGGACGGCCTTTCGGTGAGCCAGTTAGCTACCGCGGTCGGGCGCACGCCGAGAGCGATTTCGCAGGCGCTCTATCGCATCCGAATTACTTTGATGCAGTGCATCAAACAATTCGTTGCGTCGGAGGAGGGCGACCATGTCCGCAAACCAGATGCCTGATAAGCTCTCCGAGCTCTCGGAACTTCTCCAACGGCTGGTTGACGACCAACTAGGGGACGTCGAAATGCGGCGTCTTGGCGAAATTCTGCGTAACACACCGGGTTCTGAAGAATTCTACGATCAATTCGTTACATTGCATTGTTTGCTGACTTTGCAATATGCACCGCCCCTGGTAGCGAACTTGTCTCCGATTTCCGAGGGAGAATGCTTGGCGCCGCATGAGGCATTGCATGATGCCGTTGTGGAACCCTCGTGTCGAGGCTCCGATCATGCCGCCCCGCCGCTGTTCCCTGCTCAAGGTTTCTTTTCCTCTGCCCTTCATGGCCCTATCAGCTATTTTTCGCAGGAAATTCCCTTCTCGCTTTTAGTGGGGGCGGCCATTACCAGTCTCTTGGTGCTGGTTGCTTGGCTCGTGCCTGTCTCAAGACTGGCACAGGTTGCAAAGAACGCTTCCTCCGTTCCAACGGTCAATCGGCAACAAATCAATTCCATCCGGAACGATGCAATGGTCGGCCAAATTACCGGCATGGCCAATGTGAAGTGGTCGAAAGATTGCGATGCACCGAGCAACTACGGCAACGTGCTTATTGGCCATCGGTTTTCCCTCGAATCGGGTTTGCTTGAGATAACCTATAGCACAGGAGCCCGGGTATTT
>CAZNMP010000194.1:0-6380 GCA_964573875.1 uncultured Planctomycetaceae bacterium
ACCGCACGTCGCAAACCAATTCGGCCGTCGATTGTCTGTTTGGCTACACTGGCCGGCAATACGATGAAGCCACAGGGTTGCAAAACAACCTCAACCGCTGGTATGATGCCAAGGTTGGACGGTGGATGAGCCAGGATCCGATAGGATTTGAGGGTGAAGACGCGAATCTGTATCGGTATGTCGGGAATGAGCCAAGTATCTGTGCAGATCCAAATGGACTTGCTGCAGCCAAAACCAATGTTGTTGGTGGGGGAGCTACTGGATTTGGCGGTTCACTTCTGTATACCGCAACTTTTGAAAATAGGCCGGATAGAGTAGGTGGTGCACGTTTAGGTTATCAACCACCAAAAGGTCGGTGGCAACGTAGCTTCCATCTTGATGGTCCTCATGGTAAAGTCATAACGCCTCATCTTAATGCAGAAATCGGTCCTCTCAAAGGACTGAACCATACTCCGATTCCAGGATCGTTGCAAAGCCTTGGACGCACTTCCGTGCTGAAAGGTTTGGGACGAGCGTCTTTAGTGGCGGGCATTGCAATGGATGCATATGACATAATGACTGCGGATGCAGGATGTGATCGGGCTCGTGCAATTGGTGGAGCAATTGGCGGATGGGGAGGAGCCGCGTTGGGGGCAGCAATAGGCAGCCTTATCTGTCCCGGCGTGGGAACAGTCATCGGTGGAGTTGCTCTAGGCGTTGGTGGATCTGTAGGCGGGCAATTGATTGGAAAGAACTATAAAATATAACACTTGAAGAGGCGAATTGGAGACTGCTATATGGCTCAATCTGTGTGTTATTACCGTGAACACGGCATAGTATGCTACTCTTTGCCTTTGTTTGTCGCTTCAGAACGCCCTTATCGGAGAGTGGCAGATGATTTTCGAAAGGCCGTTCTAGCCTCTAATCTTGGTTGGTGCTGGAGGAGCAGTGTTCGTGAGCTTGCAGATCCTGATACTGATCCAGCATTGCAGGATGGATGCAGACCCCTGACGCCGCTTTCGGCTGCAACGTATGACGAGTTCGCCGCAGACATACAATACATTGATGATTGGGATAACGGCAAGGAAATTGAGCTATTTGCATATGACCCAGACATATCATCATTTACTATAGTTGAGGATTCAAATCTTCGTATTGCACTTACAAACTTTGCTACGCATGAAGAAGGCCCCATACGGCTCGTTATTGTCACTCTAGATGACGAAGAGAACAGTCTCGTGTTTGTTCCGCATTCACCTGTGCCATTTGTGGAAAAACTTCTTGAAATTTGGAATGCTCCATGGGTGCGAGAAAACAACAGGCATAAGTATGATGCCCTAAGGATAGTTAAATTGGAGACAATGTACTCACTTCCTATCAATCATGAAGGTACACAGAAAGAGCGATAATAATGGATTGGGTGTCAAAAGACGACTTGCGAGTATCTCTGGAACTCACAGGCGGTGGATCATTTGTTTGCCGATGAAAAAGTAACGTCCCTCGGCACTGCCGGCGCTATGCTCTGGGCGTTGACCGACCACGAGAACAGCGTCCGCGACTTGGCCGCCTACGATTCCGGCACGGACGTGACAACGATTGCGAACCATCGCGTCTACGATTCTTTCGGCAACCTCAAATCGGAGACCAACTCCGCCGTCGATTGCCTTTTCGGCTACACCGGCAGTCAGCTTGACGAAGCCACAGGGTTGCAAAACAACCTCAACCGCTGGTATGATGCCAAGGTCGGGCGTTGGCTAAGCCAGGATCCGATAGGATTCGAGGGTGAAGATGCGAATCTGTATCGCTATGTTGGAAATACCCCACTACGTTATACTGATCCAACAGGCGAGATTGTTCCATTTATTGTTGGAGGAGTACTTCTTGCCTATTTACTAACGCCAGCCCCTGCTAATGCGCCAGGGCCAGGTGATTCCACGTACATTCCGAACGATTCTGAGGCTATAAGTAATGGAATCGACGCTGGTGTTACGGCAGCCACGGGCGGATGGCGTGGCATGGCTGAACGCGGACTCGAGGAGCTAACAGGGGTTCCTGTTACAATTCCCAAAAAGCCTGCAGATCTAAAGAATCTGGCTGCGAAGGCTGGAAAGAAAGCGTTCCGGAAGTTCTGTTCTAAAGTAAAGAGAGTAACTAATCCCAAACATCACCCGAACTCGCCAAGTCCCGAGCCGAAAAATGTCGACGAGCTTTTTGGTAAGGCTATCCTGGATGACGCAGGTAACGGTTGGGCAAAGGATGCAGATGGAACAATTCATCGATTCTCCAAGCCAAGCAACAACGAGACTCATTGGAACGGTTCAACTACTGGCCCGAACCCGATAAGGCAACAAAATATACCACCTGAGATACGAAAGGCTTTGAGATGATTATCGGTGATCCACGTTTTTTCGCGATCGAATCACGCATTAAAGATGCATATGAATCATTAGGCTTGCTTGCACTTGGCTTTTTCATCTTGCATGTTGGCGGTCGTTCCTATGGACAAACTGCTATCGACAGCACAATGCTGGCTTGCTCGTTTAATGCAGTGGAAGAACGTCTTACGGACCGGGGCAAACATACCGCGCCGTTTGCGGCTGAGTCGGACGCCGGGAAGATCGCCGATGCATTCCGCAATGCAATTTATTCCGAAGAACAAGAGGAAAGCTACTTCGGCATTTCTCGCGATGACTTTTGTAACTTTTTCTACGTGGAGTCGAACGACCGCATGTGGGCACCGGATGGCGATGAAGCTTTCGATGACGGTAGCTTTGTGCTCCAATTTGACGTTGAGGACCATGTTCGTCTCATCGCGTTTCGGTGCTGGGAAGAACCGGGCAGGGAATATCTCCATGATCCGGCCACGTTAAGTGACGTATGGCTCAAAGCAGACGACTTCTATCGCATCCTTCAAGAATGGCGAGACGCATTTAAGGCTGAATGGATGGCTGCGAAGAAGGTCGTGTCATAATCCGATTCACGGAAGGGGAAATAATCTAGGGCCAGCGGTCTCATTTCGTTTGACACGGGCGATTTTGTTCGCCTCCGATCTTTCGCACCGGTATCTCTGGAACTCACAGGCTGTGGATCATTTGTTTGCCGATGAAAAGGTAACGTCGCTCGGTACGGCCGGCACCATGCTTTGGGCGTTGACCGACCACGAGAACAGCGTCCGCGACTTGGCCGCCTACGATTCCGGCACGGACGTGACAACGATTGCGAACCATCGCGTCTACGATTCTTTCGGCAACCTCAAATCGGAGACCAACTCCGCCGTCGATTGCCTTTTCGGCTACACCGGCAGTCAGCTTGACGAAGCCACAGGGTTGCAAAACAACCTCAACCGCTGGTATGATGCCAAGGTTGGGCGATGGATGAGCCAAGACCTGATAGGGCTTGATGCAGGCGGCAAGAGCCTGTAGGTATGACCAACATTTTAGCAGCAATTGAAGTGAACAAGGCGTTTATCTTATGAATCGTCAAACGTTGCCCGCCAAGCCTACACGCCTTACCAGATCGTTTCACGTCATTGTGAAGCCGCTTGGTTCACGATGTAACTTGGACTGCACCTATTGCTACTATGTTCATAAGAGCGAATTGCTGCCTGATACGGCAACGGGTTGCATCTGCGATGATCTGCTTGAAGAATTCATTCGACAGTACATTGTCGGGCAAGATGCGGATACAGTTGCTTTCAGTTGGCACGGTGGCGAGCCCACGCTGCTCGGGCTTGATTTCTTTCAAAAGGTCATCGATCTGCAACGGAAATACGCTAGTGAGAAACATATTAGGAACGATTTGCAAACAAACGGATCGTTGCTTGACGATCCTTGGTGCGAGTTTTTTAAGCAGCACGATTTTCTGGTCGGTCTCAGTATTGACGGGCCAAAACACCTGCACGATTGTTTTCGGGTAAGCCGTGGCGGTGAGTCGTCTTTTGATCAAGCCTGTCGAGCGGCACATCTTTTGCAAAAGCATGACGTTTTGTTTAACACCTTGACGGTCGTCAATTCGGTCACTGCCCGCCATCCGGCCGAGGTTTACCGGTTCCTGACCGAGGATCTAGGCTCCCGGCGTCTTCAATGGTTGCCTTGCGTTGAACCAAAGGATTTTCGCAGAGTAGCGCCCGGTCAGTGGGATGCCGATGCGATGCCGATGATGGGAACGGCTGCAACGAGACCTGGCCATCCCGATTCGGTCGTTACAGACTGGTCGGTAGATTCGGATGACTGGGGTGAGTTTCTTTGTCAGACGTTCGACTTGTGGCGGCAAAACAGCCTCGGTACGGTATTTGTCAACTGGTTCGAGTCACTGGTAGGCCAGTGGATGCAACAGCCCGCCCAGGTTTGCGCCTTGGCGGAAGTCTGCGGAAGATCGCTTGCTTTGGAGAAGGATGGCAGTCTTTATCCCTGCGACCACTTTGTCTATCCGGAATATCGACTAGGGAATCTGCATGACAACGGTCGGCAACTTGCCGACGTAGTTTATTCGCCCGAGCAACGAAAGTTCGGCTGCCAGAAACGTGACAGGCTGTCAGATTATTGTAAGCAATGTTCCTATCAAGCTGTTTGCAATGGCGGGTGTCCCCGTGAGCGATTCATCAAGAGCCCGGACGGCCAGCCAGGGCTGAATTATCTCTGCTCCGGCATGAAACGTTTTCTTACCCACGCCGATCCCCATCTTCGCCAAATCGTCGCTGCGGTGAATCGTGCCGGCAATGCAGCAAATCATTTATAAAGCGATTGATATAGAACGTATATCTTTTTTAGTCGAATGTAATAAAGGAAGAACGCAGAGATTCGATTATTGCGTTCTAGGTAGCCAATGAACTGAAGCCGACCATTGGGAGGCTGATAAATAGGCAAAAAAACGTAGCCAACAGTTCATTAGTCGTCCCTGAAAAAGTCGGTCCCGGCGATTTTGGGGTTGGCGGGGGTGGACGGAACGGCGGTTGGTTCAGAATTTAGGCCGTCGCGACAAGCCAATGGGTATGTCGCAGGGGTAGTTTCCATCCTTCGGCGGCCCATGCCAGGCCGAAAACGAGCGCAAAAACACACCGCAGCAGCCTGCGGAAGTTCCGGCCGGCGGCGCCGAGCACCGCATTGATCGCGTCGCCGAGCAGGCCCTTCAGGAAGCAACGGCCCATGCGATGATCGGACTTCAGATGCCCGATGAGTGGTTCGATGGCGCTCCGCCGCCGTCGCCGCTTGCGTAGCGTTCGGCTTGTGTCCTGGTTGCTAACGCCGGCAATGTGGATTTGTATGTCGCCGTGACAGCCATGCCCTCGATACCCCTTGTCGACGAAGGCGCGTCGGTTGGCCGCACGCCGCTGTTCCTCTCCGTCGCAGCAAGCGTCGCTTGGAGCGTATGGCCGTCGTAGGGGTTGTCGGGGCAACGCATCGCCGCCAAAACCCAATTGCGACGGTTGCTCGTGGCGATGGAAATCTTCCGGCCAAACTCTCGTGAGATGTAACAACTCCCGTTGTCCGAGCGAATCGCAGGCCTCGCCAACAACTTGCCCGCCGTGTCCTTCGGCAACTGCTCCAAGGCCGCCTGGGCCGCCACGCTCACCGTCGCTCCATCCATACCCAACAGCAGCTCGTGATGCACGATGTAGCGGGAATACTCGTCCAAAAAGCAAACCAGGAAATAATGCCGATCGCCAACCCACACGTACTTGATGTCCGTCGCCCAAATCTGGTTCGGCCGCCACGCCTTCTCGGCTTCTTCTCGATGCCGCTTCGTTCTTCTCCTCCAAGGACAAACCAACTTTGCCTCTCGCAGAATCCGATACACCGTCGAACTGCTCACGTAGACCACGTCCTCGTCCACCATCCGCCAAGCCAACTCTCGATGACGCAACTCCGGATGCTTCAACGCATACTCGATGACCGCCGCCTTCTCTTCCGGCAACGCCTCGTAGGGCTGCACCGGACTGGGCGGCTTCATCGAGGCCTTCGTCCACGCCTCCTCACGTTGCCAGCGATAGTACGTCGTGCGGCTGACGCCCAAGGCTCGCAACGTGCGATCAACCGGCCAGCCGCTCCGACGCTTCGTCCGATCCACTTCCTCCTGGACACGTTGCTGCAACTCCGGCGGCATCTTGCCGTGGTCTTCTAGCCCGAAAGCGTTTTTTTTAGCTCCAGATTCTCGGCCGTGATCTCGGCCACCACGCCTTTCATCCGGGCGAGTTCTCGCTCCAAACGTTCACGGCCGGCGTCGTCCTTCTTCGGCTTCCTGTCGAATACCTCGGTTGCTGAGCCCAACAGAAGCTTCTTCCACTCATAGAATTGCGTCGGGTTGATCCCCTCGCGGCGACACAACTCCGACACCCCCACTCCTGGCTGCATGCTCGTCAGCACAACCCGCAACTCCTCTGCCGCAGTCCACTTCTTCCGCTT
>CAZNMP010000195.1:0-6313 GCA_964573875.1 uncultured Planctomycetaceae bacterium
CGCCTGCGGCGGACAAGGGTCGTGAACGACCCTAGCATGTGAATTCCAGGACACCTTCATAAGATTTTTGGCAAGGTGGAAGTGGAATGCGTACGAAGCACAACATTACGAAATTTCCCCAAAGGAGACGGAACAGTAGCGTGCTGGAGAACACTTCCATAGTTGACTCCCACCGCCACGAACACAGAGAGAACAAGCTGGTTGCTACAAGCACATTCACAAGCTATCCGGCATAGCAGAATCGTGATGGTTCTCGGCATCGTTCAACGGGGAAACGTCGCTCTCGATCATCTTTTCGCAGTAATGCATCGACTGTTCAGTCAATTGATTCAGCCGCCGGAGACAGGCTTTCGGACTTTCTGATCCGATAAGACGCCGCCCACCGAAAGGTCTTCGAGCGAGATGTTCCTGAGTTTCACAGTGGAATTGCTGTGGTGACCACCCGTTAGTGAACGGATCTTCTTCTGCGTTTGGAAACGTTTTGCCGTAGGGAGCGTCAGCAATAGCGGTACGTTCACCCAGGTGTACGTACACCTGTAAAGCAGGTCTTTTTTAGGACGAGGTTTTGGGTCAGCGAACAGTATTGCCGTAACTCGTTGATAATCGGAGGATTTCCAGCAAAATTTTGCGACTGTGGACTGATGCCGACTTTCGATTATGATTTCGCTGCTTTAACCAACTGAGCTACGCCGCCGTCCATTCGCCTTTTGAAAAGACAAAATGTTGTTCGTTCGCTCTAAATCTACACAATGCAAATGGCTGAACAGCAAGCCCCTCGGATAGATTGCCTATATTGCCACACCATTAGGATGGTGTACGGCACAATCCTGCCCGGGGCGGCTAAATCCACAAATGTAGACGACCGTCGAGCATGTCGGGCAAGGCCCGGCCGACACAATCGCGAATCTGGTTCGGGTGGTATCGGGTGCTAAAGTGGCTGGCAATCACCAGTTCGTTGCGAAAGCGATCACGCCGCTCTAAAAGGTCGTCGAGATGCATGTGGCCGAACTTATGGATTTTGTCCTTGCGATGTTTCGGTGCGACAAAGGTCAGCTCCATGATGAGCACTTCGGCCTCGAACATGGCGGGGCAAGCATCCATGCCCGCCGGCGAGCTGTCACCTAAATAAGCCAACCGTGGCAAACGCACCTCTGTCGTTACGTCCGTTCCACTAAGTCGTAGATCGCGAATTTCGTGGCCGGCCAATCCCTGATACTCCGGCTTGAGTTTTCGCCGCCGCTCCCATATCACGAACCCCAAAGACGGCACCGTATGGGTAGTTGCCGAAACAGTAACCACTTGCTCGCGCGAAAGTTCGATCTCGTCGCCGGGATTCACGGGTCGAAGCGTACAGGGCAAGCGTCCGCGGTCCATGCGGCTGAAAAGACGCAGAATGCGTTCGGTCGGCTCGATGGCTGCCTCGGGCATGTAGATGACGGGCGGTTCCATCTTCAACATGCGACGCCGTGCCACGTAAACCGGCAGGGCAACGAGGTGATCCATGTGGGTATGCGAAACGAACCACGTGGGAGTGCCCATGAACGACCAGGGCTGCGCGCCGAAATCGAACCCGATTTTAAGCTCTGGAATACGCCAATACGTTTGCACTGCCGCACGCGAATAGCCTTCGATCGTAAGGTCTTTATACGTGAGTGTTTTGACGGGAAGGTTGTTAATCATCGTGGTTGGTGGTTATTGATGTTTGCTTCGATAATGAACTGGCCAGTCAACTTGATTGGCTTGGATTTCGGCCTCCCGATGGTCGGCCTTGGCTCATTGGCTGTGCAAAGGTCAATAGTGCCTGGCGGTTCTTGGAATTAACGGCTACTAGCCATCTGTTATTTATCACTAGCGCCTTCGTACTCATCAACATTCGAGAAATCGACCGGGCCGGCGTTGTGCAGAGCGGGCAAAACCCAAATTTCGCCAAAAAGAGCATTTTGCTCCACGCGGATATTGTGATGGCGCACAAGTTCCAAGATAGCGAGGAAAATGCCCACCAATTTTGATTTGTGCATGCTTGGATCGAACAAATCACGAAAGGCCAATCGCCCCTGTTCGATCAATCGGGCATGGATGCGGCTCATGTGAACGTGGATCGGTGTGTCGTCGTAAACGATGTTCGACGGCCGCGCGGCTTCGGTCTCGCGCATAATGCGGCCAAAAGCGCTGACCAAATCCCAAAGCTCCACTTCCTGGATCGGTTCGTCGGCTAAATCGCGTTCATGGCGAGGCACGTCGGTTGATAGCCGTGAAAAATGTTGCTGCCAATTGCGCCCGCGTTCTTCCAAAATGCTGGCGGCATCGCGGTATTTTTTATACTCCAGCAAGCGGCGAACCAGTTCTTGCCGCGGATCTTCGAGTTCGCTCTCGATCTCATCGCAACGAGGCAGAACCTGTTGCGATTTGATTTCAATCAACCAACTGGCCATTGCCAAAAAATCGCCGACCGCACTCACGTCGAGCTGTTCGAGCAGGGCGAGATATTCGAGATACTGGTCGGTAATCACCGCGATGGGAATATCGACGATCTCCACCTCGTGCTTGCGCACCAAGTAAAGCAGAAGGTCCAATGGGCCTCGAAAAACGTTCAAATCAACGCGGAAGTCGATCACAGGCAAGGTTTGGTGTGTCTAGTTATAAAAGGAGTAATTCTGTAGTCTAATGGGTTGCAGGTTCGCCGGGGAGAGGCGGGCAGGCCACCCCCCAAAGCGGCATAAACCGCAAAGCCGTTATTATCACTTTCGACCACCAAGGCTACCTAACTTGAAAAACACCGTTGTGGGGGGTAACGTCCGGCTCCTTGTCCCTTGTCATAAGGGCGGTTAGACTGTCGGATGAGCAATTTTACTATCTCCAGGGGAGACGTAAGGAACGTGTCACACGAACAACTTTGGGCACCGTGGCGGTTGGGATATATCTTGGGGGATCGCACGATTACGAATCCCCATGATTCCCGCGAACTTTTGCCCGGCGCCGATCCCGAATGCTTTTTATGCCAAGCCGCATCGGCAGGCGACGACAATCAACGAATGGTCGTCGAACGGGGGAAACATGCGGTGACATTGTTGAACCGATATCCTTACAATAACGGACATCTTCTGGTTGCTCCGCTCCGGCATCTGGCCCGGCTCGATGAGCTCGATTACGAAGTGCAATCGGAGATATTTCAAACAATCACCAAAATGACGGGCATACTTGAAAAGGTGCTCAATCCCCAGGGTTTCAATGTTGGGTTGAATCTTGGCCGCGCGGCAGGAGCGGGCGTGCCGGGCCATTTGCACTGGCACATCGTTCCCCGTTGGATTGGCGATACGAATTTTATGCCCACCGTTGCCGGCGTGCATACAATTCCCCAATCGCTCGAAGCCTTGTGGGATTTGTTATCGACGGAACTTGGAAAACATTGAGTTATCAATTATCAGAGCGAAGCCCCGAGCGGCTTTTATCAACCACTAGCCACGAAGCTATTTGTAATGAACGAAGTACCTTCACCAGAACACGAACCTGTAGAGCAAAACAAGCCCTTCACGATTGAAGTGGCGGAACGTGTGCGGCGTTTGCCGCCGTATCTGTTTGCTCAGATCAATCGGTTGATGTACGAAAAACGCAGGTCGGGCGCCGATGTGATCGACCTTGGAATGGGCAATCCCAGCGATCCGCCCCAAGATATCGTCATCGAAAAACTGGCCGAGGCTGCCCGCGATCCTAAAAATCACGGTTATTCGCCCGCCCAAGGCATCATGAGCCTGCGTCGCGAAGCGGCCGCCAAGTATTTCAAATGTTACGGCGTCCGGCTTGATCCGCAGCGTGAAGTGATTTCATGCCTTGGATCGAAAGAAGGTTTCAGCCACATGTGTTTGGCGTTGGTCGGCCCTGGTGACACCGCAATCGTGCCGGCCCCGTCCTATCCCGCGCACTTGTACGCAGTGGCGATGGCGGCCGCCAATGCGATCGTGTTGGAAGTCACCGACGTTGAAAAGCTGTTGAAGAACATCGACTACACCTGCCGGCATTTGGTGCCTTGTCCGAAGCTATTGGTGGTCAATTATCCGCATAACCCCACAACAACCGTGGTTGGGCCTGAGTTTTACGTCGAGGTCGTGAAGCTGGCCAAGCGTTACGGTTTCATGGTCATTAGCGACTTGGCCTATGCCGATGTTACGTTCGACGGCTATAAAACACCAAGCTTTTTAGCCGCGCCGGGCGCGATCGATGTGGGCGTTGAACTGACCACGATGAGCAAGGGCTATAACATGGCCGGCTGGCGCGTGGGATTTGCCGCGGGCAATGCCGAAATGCTTCGGGCGCTTTCGACGATCAAGGGTTACTACGATTACGGCATGTTTCGCCCCATCCAGATTGCAGCCATCATGGCGTTGCGGCATACCGACGCCGCGGTCGAGGCCCAGGCGGCGATTTACCAGCGCCGCCGCGATGTGCTTTGTGAAGGGCTGGAACGCATCGGTTGGCCGATCGAACGCCCCAAAGCCAGTATGTTCGTTTGGGCAAAAATGCCCGAGCCGTGGGCGTCTCAAATGAATTCGCTCGACTTCGCCATGAAGCTGCTCCAGGAGGGAGACGTCGTCGTAAGTCCCGGCGCCGGCTTCGGTCCCGCCGGCGAAGGATATCTTCGTTTGGCATTAGTTGAAAACGAAAACCGGCTCCGTCAGGCTGTACGGCAAATTGGACGATGTTTGGGAAAATCGAATTAGGCGTCCGAGGAGTGGATTAGGTGCTAGATTTGTAAGATTAGCCTCTGGTTCGATTTCTAGCCCCTCCAACTCCATGCATTCCGAACAATTCCAACTTCACGCCGACATTGAGCAAAGCCATTGGTGGTTTGTCGCCCGACGGCAGATCCTTTGCCGCTTGGCGGCCGAGGTGTTGCCGCCCTCGAAGGATACGGTCGTTGTTGATATCGGATGCGGCACGGGCGGCAATATCGCAGCGTTGGCCAATGATTACCGTTGCATCGGAATCGACACGTCGGCCGAGGGCATAGAACTAGCGCGGCGACGCTTCCCCGAAGTGCAGTTTCTTACGGGCCAAGCGCCTGCCGATCTGCAAGAGCTAGCCTCCCAGGCTCGTTTGTTCTTGTTGACGGATGTGTTAGAGCATATTCAAGACGACTACGCGATGTTCTCCTCGCTGTTAGCGGCATCCAGCCCGGGCACGTATTTCCTTGTTACCGTGCCCGCCGACGAATTGCTCTGGAGCGAACACGATGAATCGTTTGGCCATTATCGCCGCTATGATCGAGCCCGTCTCGAGGGCGTATGGGCGGGACTACCCGTAACTACGCTATTGGCTTCCTATTTCAACACGCGGCTATTGCCCATTATTAAACTCATTCGGGCGAAGAACCAATGGCGCGGCCATTCAGGCGGGCAGGCAGGCACGGATTTTTGGCTGCCGATAAAACCCATCAATCAAATGCTGACAGCGATTTTCGCCGGCGAATCGAAGCGACTGATCGCCTGTAGCCGGGGGAAAAAACAAGGCTATCGCGCTGGCGCTAGCTTGATTGCCCTATTGCGTCGCGAAACCGGGCCAATTGCCATCCGCACCAAGCCGGGCAGCCTCCCCCCCGATCATCGCTAAAGCTACGGCGTCCTTCTACATATTCGTGCGTAGATGGTAATGTCCACAATCATTCCGTGGTGAGGGAAAATGGGAAAAGGGAAAAACGGGAATGTTTGAAATTGTGTGAGAATTTCCCCTTAAGATACCTTGTTTCCCTTTTTCCCCTTCCCCGTTTCCCCTCTTTTCACGGAATCTTGATGGTGTATCGGTTTTCCATATCCTAGAAAAGTGTTAATATGCAAACTCTAGGCAGTATGTACGCTGCAAACTCTTTTTCAGGCTAACTGGTCGGCCAAACCGTTTGTCGTTAGAATAAGAGGGCGTTACTGGTGCGCGCATAAAAAAATGAGGGTGCTTGCTCGCCGGTACAAGACCACCCTCACTTGAGGCTGCCCGAATACCGCAATCTGTTAGGATTGTAGATTTCGGAGACCCGCAGCCGTAAGTGTCTATCGGGTCAATTCGCAGCAAGACTTTAGATCCCCTGAAACGAACGGCGATAAACATCGCCGGCAACCTTATGTCACGAATAGCAAAACTTGCCCTGGAAGACGGAACTGTATTTGCCGGAAGGGCTTTCGGCGCCGATGGTGAGGTCGATGGAGAGGTCTGTTTCAATACGTCGATGACCGGATATCAGGAAATTCTTACCGATCCCAGCTATCGCGGACAGATTGTGACGATGACCTATCCTCAAATCGGCAACTACGGCATCAACGCCGAGGAC
>CAZNMP010000196.1:0-6310 GCA_964573875.1 uncultured Planctomycetaceae bacterium
CGCCGACCATTAAAACCACGAACTATACCAAGAGTTTTCCAGACATTGTCTTCTACTCAGAAAAGCACTTAATCTTCTTCATCGTCGTATTTAGCATCTATTGGGCAATTCCTTGGGATCCAGCCCGGGGTTTGCGACTCCTGGGACCCAGCTTCTATTTCTATGCCAGTTGGAACCGCTGGCTTGCCGCACTGATTTGCGTTTCGACAGCCATGGACTATTGGGTGGCTCGTGGCATGGATAGCAGCCATGCATCGCAGCGCTGGCGGCGTCTGCTTTTGGGCATTAGTTTGGTTTCAAACCTGTCCCTGCTGGCCTATTTCAAATACGCCAATTTCTTTCTTCAATCGATTGAACAAGCACTGCAATCGGTCGGTGCGACGGCCTCCATGCCGGTGTTGCAGGTGATGTTGCCCATTGGCATTTCCTTCTACACGTTCGAGGCCATCAACTATACGGTCGACGTGTACCGGCGACGGATACCCGCGGAACGCGATTTGCTGAACTTCATGTTGTTCATTACGTTCTTCCCGCATCTCGTGGCCGGCCCCATCGTCCGAGCGCGCGACTTTTTGCCGCAAATCCGTCGCCAAAAGCATTGGGACTGGGCCCGCCTACAGCTCGGTTTGGGTTATATGGTGTTAGGCTTGTTCAAAAAAATGGCCATCGCCGACCGCATGGCTCTTTTTGCGGATCCTGTTTTTGCCGCACCCGATAATTACGGTACCGGCGCCGTCTGGGTGGCGGTGCTCGCCTACGCTTTGCAAATCTATTGCGACTTCTCCGGCTACACCGACATGGCCTTGGGCGCCGCCCACATGCTCGGTTATCATTTGGCCCAAAACTTTAATATGCCTTATCTTTCATCCAATATTTCCGAGTTCTGGCGACGTTGGCATATTTCCCTTTCTTCCTGGCTCCGCGATTATCTGTTCATTCCCTTGGGAGGCAGCCGTGGTCTGGACGATCCTGCTCGCCAGCGGCGTCTGACAGCCCGAAACTTGATGATTACCATGACCTTGGGCGGACTCTGGCATGGCGCTAGCTGGACGTTCGTCGTCTGGGGCATCTTGCACGGGGCGTTGTTGATTGTTCACCGCGAGTTCCGTGATCTTGTCACCTGTCGCCCTCGCCTGAATCGATCGTTACAAAGCGTTCCAGGAACAGCCTTGCGCATTACCCTCACGTTTTTGACCGTCTGCGTGTGCTGGGTATTTTTCCGTGCAACGACGTTTTCCGCGGCCGCCACGATTCTTGGCAGGATGGCGATTCCGCATTCAGGCTTGGGATCGCCGCTCGATACGGCCAGCTTCTGGTTCATCGCGGCCGTGGTAGTCATTTCTCACGCCGCTGCCCAGCGCGGTTTCTGGCGTTGGGCCGAAAACAAGCTGCCGGCTCCGGTCATTGGCGCCGGCTATGCAACAGCGGTAACCGTAGCTTTGATGTTGGCCCTCGATTCGGGCAAAGCCTTTATCTACTTCCAATTCTAGCGATTGTCGAGCCAGAGGATTACGGAATGAGCGGAATTGCAGGCTACAGGAAACGGAGAGCAAGTCCCAAGAGCGTTGTTGTTTGGGGATTGTTGTCTTTTGCCCTCGTCCAAGCATCGTTTTATGCAGCCATGGAGTATTGGCCCGCTCTGCGTGATCCGGAATACGGCTCGAAGTTATGCCAACTGCAAAATCGAATCGCCGAAAACCCTGTTTCACGTCCTTTGATCGTTGTGATGGGGAGTTCGCGGATATCATTCGGTTTGCGTCTTGCATCCTTAACGGACCATAAAACGACCGTTAAAGATGCCATGACAGACATCGTTCAGAAAGACAATGGCATTGCCAAACCGCTTACCTTTAACTTCGGTATTGCCGGTCTTACGCCATCGGAACAACTGATGTGCCTCCAGAGACTTCTGAGCGATGGGATTCATCCAGATCTTTTATTGATCGAGTTTACGCCCGTGCTCATGATGACAGACCAATGGTGGATCGAACACATAGATATCAACCGGTTGCGATTGCAGGACGTCCGTTTGTTGGCATCAAAAATGAACGACAAACTGGGTTTCTGTCGGCAATGGTGTCGCGCGCAACTCGTACCATGTTATTACCACCGTTACCTTCTAATGAATTATTTCGTGCCAAGTTGGCTGCATTCGTCTAACCGAACAGATACGTTGTGGGAAGGAATTGATGCCTATGGATGGGTGCCCGCCTTCTACTTTCGAGAAAAAGGCGATCCAAAGGCATGGCATCGCGAGATTGAGCACTGCCGCCCCTATATCGAGAAATTCGCCATATCCGAAACCGTTGACAGCGCCTTTCAAGATGTTGCTGCCTTGTGCCGCGAAAAAAAGATCAGCTTAGCCCTGATGCTAACGCCTGAAGGCAGTGGAATTCGGAGCCTTTATCCCGCCTCGGCGATGAAAACTCGCAACGAATATCTTCGTCGATTCGCGGAGCAAAACCAATGCGGCGTCATTGATGCAACCGCTTGGCTGTCGGACGAAGATTTCGTCGAAGGCTGCCATGAAACGCACGCAGGAGCAACTGTCTTTGCAAAACGCTTTGAGCAAGAGGTCATTCGTCCGTTCACCGACGGCGGCACTGCCATGATCGTGAAACGCATGGACATCCCGGCGGTCGAAAAAACAACGCCGGTCGTTGCACGCAATCCTGAAAAGAAAGACAGTTCAGTCCGATAACATTAAATTGTACTTGCTCGGATGGATGGCAGCCGGCAACAACGCTGCCCGACATGCCGATGATTGCCTTCCGACGATGGATGGTTCGAGCAAATTACTCGGGAAGCGTCTTCAGCCATTTGTCGCACGCCGCGGCACACAAACGGCCTTGATTGATGGCATGAACCACCAACGAAGCCCCGCGAACCGTGTCGCCGGCCGCAAAAACGCCGGGCACGCTGCTCATCCAATCGTTGACCGCCACATTGCCCCGGCCGTCCAGTTCAATGCCTAGCTCTTTCACGAGCCCTTCGTGAACCACGTGGACAAAGCCCATCGCGATCAACACCAAGTCGGCCGGCAACGTGCATTCCGTGCCGGAAATTTCCTGCATTTGCCAGCCCTTGGGACCGGGCTCCCAAGTAACCGCGCAGGTATGGACCTGAGCGACATGCCCATCCAAGCCGGTCAAAGCCTTCGTGTGCGTGCTCCATCGCCGCTCGCAGCCTTCTTCTTGCGATGACGAGGTGCGCATAATCTTCGGCCAGAACGGCCACGGCGTTTCAGGGTTATAGCCTTCGGGCGGCTGCGGCAGAATTTCCAACTGCGTAACGGATCTTGCTTCCTGCCGAATGGATGTGCCGACGCAATCGCTGCCGGTATCACCTCCGCCGATCACGATGACATGTTTGTCCTTGGCCGAAATCGGCGGTTTCTTGCCGTGAGACAGCGGATCGCCGGCCACGCGACGGTTTTGCTGCGGCAAAAAATCCATCGCATAGTGGACGCCCTGCAAATCAGAGCCCGGCACGCGAAACTCGCGCGGTTGCCCCGCGCCCATGCAAAGAATAATCGCATTGAATTGCTCGCGTAACTCGGCGGCTTTGATGTCAACGCCGACGTTGACATTGGGCTCGAACTTCACGCCCTCGGCGGTCATTTGTTCGAGCCGGCGGTCGATGATGTTCTTTTCCAGCTTGAAATCGGGAATGCCGTAGCGCAGCAGCCCGCCGAGGCGGTCATCTTTCTCAAACAGCACGACCTTGTGCCCCTGCCGGGCCAATTGTTGCGCTGCCGCCAACCCTGAAGGGCCGGAACCGATAACCGCAACCTTTCTGCCGGTCTTCGTCTTCGGACGCAGCGGCTGAATCCAGTCCTCGGCAAAAGCCCGTTCGACGATTTGATACTCGATCTGCTTGATATTCACGGCCCGATCGTTCAGCGCCAGCGTGCAAGCCGCCTCGCACGGCGCGGGACACACGCGACCGGTGATTTCCGGGAAGTTGTTCGTCGAAAACAGGTTTTCGGCCGCGTCCCGCCATCGCTGATGGTAAACCAAATCGTTGAACTCGGGAATGCGGTTGCGCAGCGGGCAACCCACCGAATGACAGAACGGGATGCCGCAATCCATGCAGCGCGACGCTTGCTGGTTCAGAACCTCATCAACCAAGGGCTGGTCGATTTCATGCCAGTCTTGGATGCGCTGCTCGATGGGGCGATGCCCGATATCGACTCGCGGATATTGCAGAAACCCGGTTGGATTGGCCATTGATCGTGTCCTTCGTATTCATCTCCGCCGTTCATGCAGCGGCTAAATTTTCTAATCTCGATTCTTTATTTCTATGCCCGCGCCGCGCCGTGAAATACTTCTTCCGTGGCGGGCGTTTGGTCGGCACGCACGGCCTCGCGCTCGCGCAGCCGTTCGAGTGCTTTCCGGTAATCGATGGGCATCACTTTGACGAACTTGCCCGACATCTGCTGCCAATTGTCCAAAATGCGTTTCGCTTGCACGCTGCCGGTCCATTGATGGTGGCGGCGGATCAGATCCTGCAATACCTGCAAATCTTCCTGCTGATAGAGCGATTCAAGATCGACCATATCCAGGTTGCAAAGCGTGTCGAACAATTGGTGTTCATCGAGCACATAGGCGATGCCGCCGCTCATGCCTGCGGCGAAATTGCGGCCGGTACGCCCGATGACAACCACCGTGCCGCCGGTCATGTATTCGCAACCATGATCGCCGACGCCTTCGACCACGGCCGTTGCTCCGCTGTTGCGAACGGCGAATCGCTCGCCCGCCAACCCATTGATGAAAGCTTCGCCGGACGTGGCGCCATAGAGCAACGTATTGCCGACGATGACGTTTTCCTTCGGATCGAACGGCGAGTTAGGCGGCGTCTGAACCACGATGCGGCCGCCCGAAAGTCCCTTGCCTAGATAGTCGTTCGCGTCGCCGACAAGCTTCAGCGTCACGCCACGGGCGAGGAAGGCGCCGAAACTTTGGCCGGCCGAACCCTTCAATGTGATTTCAAAAGTGCCGTCGGGTAAACATTGCCCACCCCATCGCTTGACGATGTGATTGCTCAGAATCGTGCCCACGGTGCGATTGATATTCCGAATAGGCAAAGCCAATTTCGCGGGTTGCTTCGTTTCAATCGAAGCGCCGAGCTTCTTGAGATTCTCCCAATCGAGGTGGTCGCGGTGCATGTCGCTCTGCGAACGCACGCAACGCAATGCGCAACCGTTCGATTGGTTCGGCGGCATGAAAACGGCGGAAAAATCAAGCCCCTTCGCCTTCCAATGCTCGACCGCCTTGCGGCAGCTCAATCGATCGACGCGGCCGATCATGTCGTCGAACTTGCGGAAACCCAACTCGGCCATGATCCGACGGATATCTTCGGCCACGAACGTCAGGAACCGCACGATGTACTCCGGCTTGCCGGCAAATCGATCGCGCAGCTCGCGTTCTTGCGTGGCGATGCCCACGGGGCAAGTGCCCAAGTGGCATTTACGCATCAGCAGGCAACCCAACGCAACCAAAGCCGAGGTGCCGAAGCCGAATCGCTCGGCGCCCAATAAAGCGCCGATCACGACGTCGCGGCCGGTCTTCATCTGGCCGTCGGCCTGCACGATGATACGATCGCGCAATCCATTGAGAACCAGCGTTTGCTGGGTTTCGGCCAAACCAAGCTCCCAGGGAGCGCCGGCGTGTTTGATCGAACTCAAGGGGCTCGCGCCCGTGCCGCCGTCGTGGCCGCTGATCAAAACCTCGTCGGCGTTGCCCTTGGCCACGCCCGAAGCGATCGTGCCGACGCCGACCTCGGAAACCAACTTGACCGACACCATGACGCCCGGATTGGCACACTTCAGGTCGTAGATCAACTGGGCCAAGTCTTCGATTGAATAAATATCGTGATGCGGCGGCGGTGAAATCAACGAAACGCCCGGCGTGGAATGACGCAAATGGGCAATTTCATCCGTCACCTTATGGGCGGGCAATTGTCCGCCCTCGCCCGGCTTCGCGCCTTGCGCCATCTTGATTTGCAAAATCTTCGCGTTGGCCAGATACTCGATCGTAACGCCGAACCGCGCGCTGGCCACCTGCTTGATGCCGCAATTCAACGAATCACCGTTGGGCAACGGCTTGTAACGGCGAGGATCCTCGCCCCCTTCGCCCGTGTTCGAACTGGCCCCCAGCCGATTCATGGCAATCGCCATCGCCTCGTGGGCTTCCTTGCTGATGGAACCGTGCGACATTGCCCCGGTGTAAAATCGCTTAACAATCGCACTGGCCGGCTCGACTTCCTCGAGCGGAACCGAATCGCCGGGCTTAAACTCGAACAGCCCTCG
>CAZNMP010000197.1:0-6286 GCA_964573875.1 uncultured Planctomycetaceae bacterium
GCGGTTCCTCGCCTTCCCAAAGATAGACGACATGACCGACCGAGTGGCCGGGGATGGTGCGCACTTGCCACTCGAAACCGGCCGCCTCGTAGCTGTCGCCGTCTTTGACGAGGACGTCGGCCGCCGGACTGACCAAGGGTGTTCCGAAACTGGCTGACAAGTTCAACCAGGGATCGGTTAGTTTTGGGGCATCGGCCGCGCCGATGACGATGGGACAATCCGGCCATTTCTTTTTCACGGCCGCATTGCCGGCGATATGATCGCTATGGCCGTGGGTAATTAAGACGGCTGCGGGCTTCAGCTTATGCTGGTCCAAAAACCGAATTATTTTATCCGGTTCGAGCCCTGGATCGACGACGACGCAATCCGTGCGGTCGCCAAGCCTGGCAATATAGGTATTTTGCTCGAACGGGTGAGACAGAATGGTGGTAAGGTGCAAATCCGATTGCTTCACAAAACTGGACTCCTCACAAGGGTGAGAACTGGGTAAAATGTAGGGATTAGTAGAGAATATTTCGACAGCGTTTACCTCAACGATTAGGTAAATCGACCCTGTAAAACCAAACATTGTAATCCCGATTGGTAGAATTTGCGATAAGGTCGAGGAGGGCTTGGCATCGAGAACTGGGTTTTTTTCAACCACTAAGGCGTAAAGAGGCCGTTTTTTCGGCAAATTTTGCCCACTTCGCCCAATACCGCATTAACCGAAGCCTGCCCGGCACAATGTTTGCATGGATGCGTCTGCATCCTAGAGTTCATGGAGGATTATCGTTATTCAGGAAGATGACGTTGGCAGACGGCACACCCACGATCGCCCCGAAGGGCTAGCGTGAATCGGATAGCCCTGCGTTATTTTTCTGAAACACAAACACAGGCGTCGCTCGACCGATGAACCACCGGTCGCCATGCCCACAATAAAGTGACGCCTCACAAGGAGGGGATTACATGGTTCTCAGGATCGTTCAATTGCAGCGATGGATATCAGCCGCGGCCGTAAGCGCCGCATGCGCTTTGTCGCTTTCCGCACAAATCGCCTTGGCAGCGACGCCGGAGAATCCCGCGTCTTCGCCCGCCAGCCGACCGGCCTACCAAGTCGCCGAGCGATCGGAAGCCGCTCAAGCGGCCTCGGCAGCGCCTCAGTTGGTCCCCGGCGCCTCGGGCGAACATCCCTTGATGCCTACGCTTCGCTGGGCTTACTCGGGCATGGGCAATCTCGAAAAACTTCAAGACTATTCGGCGACGGTCGCCAAGCGTGAACGCATCGGCGGCAAAGTCGGCGATTATGAATACCTGTTCGTCAAGCTGCGTCACCGGCCGTTTAGCGTCTACATGTATTTCGTTGGACCGCCCGCCTTGAAGGGCCAAGAGACGATCTACGTGGAAGGTCAAAACGACAACAAAATGTTCGCCCACGGCGTCGGCATTAAGAACACCATGTTCGGCACCGTCTCGTTGAAGACGGACGGCCCGATCGCCATGCAAAACCAGCGTTATCCGATCACCGAGTTGGGCATTTTGAACCTGACCCGGCGTTTGGTCGAAGTCGGCGAGCAGGATATCAAATACGGCGAGTGCGAAGTGAAGTTTTACGAAGGCGCGAAGATCAACAATCGGGTTTGCACCTGCATTGAAGTGATCCATCCCGTGCCTCGCCGTAACTTCCGCTACCACTTGGCCCGGATCTTTGTGGATAAGGATTTGAACATTCCTATCCGCTATGAGTCGTATGATTGGCCCAAAGAAAAGGGCGGTGCGCCGGAACTGCTCGAAGAGTACACCTATCTGAACCTGAAATTGAACAACGGGTTCACCGACGCCGATTTTGATATTAAGAATCCGAACTACAAGTTCCGTTGATCATCATTGGCGGCCGTGAAAACAGCTTGGAGTGCCCTCCAAGAATGTAGTTTCAGGAAACGTCATTAGTAGAATCGTTGCGACCTTGCACCGCTCAGCACGGGGCAAGGTCGCGTTTTTTTGGTCAAAGAAGACAGGCTGTTTCGAAACGACTTGCCATGAGCGTCGCCTCTACGGAAAAAGCATTCGGGTATTTTTTATGCCGATTGAGTTGGCGAATCCTTCGCATCGTTTTCATGGCCTACCTGATGGTGATCGTGGCTGCCATGTTTTTTGAAAACTCCCTGATTTATTTTCCCGTGGTTTATCCGGGCGGCAACTGGAATCCGCCGGGCCTGCATTTCGAGGATGCCTGGTTCGAATCGGAAGACGGCGTGAAACTGCATGGCTGGTACGTGCCTCATCCGAACGCCAAGGCCGCGATCCTGTTTTGCCACGGCAATAGCGGCAATCTGACGCACCGCATCGATACGCTGCACATGCTGCACCAAAAAGCAGGCGCTTCCGTATTGATTTTCGACTACCGCGGCTACGGACGCAGTGAAGGAGCGCCCAGCGAGGCCGGCGTTACGGCCGATGCCCGGGCGGCGCGCAAGTGGTTGGCCGAGCGCGAGAAAATCCCCGAATCGGCCATCGTATTGATGGGCGAATCGCTTGGGGGCGCGGTGGCAGTCGATTTGGCCGCTAGCGACGGGGCACGTGCGTTGGTGTTGGAAAGCACGTTTAGTTCGTTGCCCGACGCTGCCGCTTACCACTATCCGTTCCTGCCCGTGCGCTGGGCCATGCGGTCCCGCTTTGATTCGGTGGCCAAGATTGGTGAATACCACGGCCCTTTACTGCAGGCGCATGGGGACGTCGATACGATCATTCCATTGCCGCTGGGGCGTCGATTATTCGATGCCGCGAACCAACCGAAGCAGTTCCTTTTGATCCCGGGCCACGATCACAACGATTCGATGCCGCTGGAGTTTTACGACATTCTGGCCGAGTTTCTTAATTCGCTTTCGCGACGCCCCCTATCCTAGCCATCGTCCGCGAGCGCGTTATCTTTCGTTCTCTTTTCGATCTTTACGGATCTCCGCTTTCCGCTCGTCAACCTAAGTCGCCATCTCGCCCCATCTTGCATAAAAGGAAAGGTCGTTGAGTAAAACGGCAAAAACACGGCTGCAACAGGGATCCTGTA
Organism: uncultured Planctomycetaceae bacterium; assembly: GCA_964573875.1. Lineage (GTDB taxonomy): Bacteria > Planctomycetota > Planctomycetia > Pirellulales > Thermoguttaceae > CAYWGR01. The sequence continues at coordinate 3,041 of CAZNMP010000197.1, forward strand.
AGGGAAAAATGTTGTGTAAGTGCAAATTTCGTAGCGGTTTAGAGAAACAATAGCTGTATTGACAGGCCCGGGAAGATAGCTATAATTGGGGCTGATTGGCAAGTTCGGTAATGTCGGCAGAGCCGGATGAGCCTGCTGTTTGGATACAGCTTAGGGATGTGAAGAGTTTGCGGTAGGCGTGAGCTCAAGGGGAGTTCCAGGCCAGTTTGACACGGAGGACCAGAGAACCCTGGACGAACTGCTGACTTCTTTTCCGGGGGACTCGTTACTGCTAGTCGGCAAGCGACTGGCAAAAGGAATCAAGTATGAAAACTGTGTTCACGACCGGCGAAGCGGCCAAGATTTGCAAAGTGTCGCAACAGACCATCATTCGCTGTTTTGACTCGGGACAGTTAAAAGGTTTTCGGGTGCCGGGCAGTCGCTTCCGCCGCATCCCACGCGATCAGTTGTACATGTTCATGCGTGACAACGGCATTCCGACCGACGCCCTGGAAAGCGGCAAACGGAAGGTTCTGCTGGTTGACGACGACGAGGAATTGGTCGAGTTGATCAGCGACGCCTTGGATCGGGACGGCCGCTTCGAGGTTCGGACCGTCAACAACGGCTTTGACGCCGGGATGATGGTCAAGGAATACCGCCCCGACCTCATCGTGCTCGACGTGATGCTGCCCGACATCAACGGCAAGGAAGTATGCCAGCGCGTTCGCAGTGACAAGAGCATGAACGATGTCCGCATCATCTGCATCTCCGGCATGGTCGAAGACGACAAGATCAGCGACCTGAAAGCCGCGGGGGCCGACGATTTCATGCACAAGCCGTTCGAGGTCGAGCGCCTCATCGAGCGGATGTGCCAGCATCTGGACATCGAATTGGCCGCGAGCGCCTGAAGCACCGGTTTTGTCAATAAGCCGCTTACGGTTTCACCGTGATGCACGAGTCGTCTGCCATTGCCGAAAAGTTAGAACGGCTGGCCGCGTTGGAAAGCGATTTCCAACGCGTTTTGGAAGTCGAGAAGCTCGAAGCGATGGCCGAATTTGCGGCTGGCGCCGGCCACGAGATCAACAATCCCCTGACGGTCATCTCCGGCCGCGCGCAGCTTCTGCTGCGTGAGGAAACCAATCCCGAACGCCAGCATGCCTTGGCGCTGATTAGCGCGCAGGCGATGCGGGTGTACGAGATGATCGCCGACATGATGCTTTTCGCTCGGCCGCCGAAGCCTGAGTTTCAGGCGGTCGAATTGGTTCCATTCATTGATGCGATGATAGCGGATCTTCTGCCTCGATGTCGCAGGCAAGAGACCGTGCTTTGTCGAACCGGCGAGTCAGCCCCCATCTCGATCGAGGCCGATCCGGTCCAATTGAACGTCGCTCTTCGGGCGATGTGTCAAAACGCGCTCGAAGCTCTTGAAAGCGGCGGGCGCATCGAAATTGTTTTGGAACAAACCGATGCGGAAGCGAAAATCCGCATTCAAGACGATGGGCCCGGCATCAAACCGGAGGAGCGGCGGCACCTGTTCGACCCGTTCTATTCTGCCCGGCAAGCAGGCCGCGGTTTGGGCCTCGGCCTTTCGAAGGCATGGCGCATTGTTACCCAACACAACGGGCGGATCGAAGTGGAGAGTCAGCCCGGCCAGGGCGCGGCGTTTACGATCATCTTGCCCAAAAAGCAATGATTGGCTGCCATAAACGATTACGAATTTTTGGGCGGTAGGAGTTTGGCCACGTCGATGTTCCGCCGTTCGGCCTCACGGCGGATCGCCTCGAAAACCTCTGCGCCAAATTGCTCCTTGAGATGACGAACCAGAGCAACATAGGCTCCGATTCTATCCCATTGGTCGCTGCTTTGGGGCTTGGCGGAAAGCTTGGCCTTCTGAACCCGATCGACGATGTAGCGAGCCAGCAGTTGATTCTGATCTTTGTAGGGCTGGGGATACTCTGCACTGTCGAGTGTCTCGCCGTTTAATCCAAGATAGGTTGCTTTTTTCTTGGTAATGGCGGCTATTCGTTGGGCCGCAATTTGGCGAATGTAGAAATGGGCCGCCGGTTGCCCTTGGACCATAACGCGCTTGATATGGGAATCGTGGGCTGCCATTTCCCTCAATAGCGGCAAATGCGTCTGGTCCATTGTTGTCGAGTTAGGCGGCCAATAACGCAGAAAATCAACATTTGACCTAATTTGTTGATTTATTTCGCTCCCACCTTCCGTCAATTGATAGGATCGAACCGCGTATTGCTGTTCGGCATCATCCCAAGGAAAAGGAACAAGCCACGGCTTGGGAATGCGTACCGGCCCTTCACCATAAGAGTACATCTTAGGATCAGGATTGAGCCTGATGGTAACTTGATGGAACCGTAGGTCGGGTGCCATCGTAAAATCAATTCCATTGCCGGCCTGATACATATTGTGGTGAAACAGGCCGAAAATCGCCACGCGGCGCAAGCCTTTTTGCGATGCTTTTTTGTCGGGCAGTTGCGCCAGCACCCAGGCGGCATAAACCGCTCGCCGCACGTTGGGATCATCGAGGATCGGTTCCAATGCTTTGATGGTTTTCTCACGGCCGCAGGTCGCCAATACGCGGATCGCGTAATCTTCGGAAGATTTGCCCACGTGGGCTAGAACGGCGTTTTCGCGAGCGGCCCTTTCCGCCTCATCGGTTGGCGTCAGGTTGCACAGTGCCTCGGCCGCTGATTTGCGAGTGTTTTGATCTTCGGAACTCAACTGGGCATACAGTTCTTGTATCGCGCCCGGAATACCCAGCTTAGCGCCGGTCGCCTGGGCGGCCGCACGAATGGCTGGATTGCGAGAAGACATCAGTTTTTTGACATCGGGAGCAAGGTCTTTCAGCTCATAGACCGCAACCGCGTTCAAAATCAACTGTGTCGGTCCCGGCAATGCGTCGATTTTCGGATCGTTTGTAACCCGTTGCATTGCTTGACGAACTTGGTGGCCCATTTGTTTTTCCGGGTCTTTGCCAGCGATTTCACAGTAGCGGCCCAAGGCTTGCAGGTCGGTTTCGGAATCCATCAAGGGGATAATGATGTCGCGGCAATTGTTGTCGCCATTCTGTTGTATCCACAGTGAATTGGCGATTGCTTGGGGCGATTTTATGCGGTCTCCTAGGTCCGCGAGGAGGACCTGGTATGAGGGAGATGTTGAACCCCACTTCCGCCATATCTGGAATGGGTATCAAATCTGTGGCACTTATAACCGACGGCCGATTCTCAGGAGGAACTAGAGGTCCGTGTA
>CAZNMP010000198.1:0-6267 GCA_964573875.1 uncultured Planctomycetaceae bacterium
AATCACTGTTTGGAACGTTTGACGTTACCCCCATCCGTCTAAGGCGATACACATGGATGTTGCTTGGTTTTTGGACTGTTGCCATTGCTATCGTTTTGACGTGGGAACTGATTGACGAACGCAATTGGGATTTGGAAATTCGGAAAGCCATTACCAGTGTCACCATGAAAGCGCCCATGCGCGAAATGGAATGGGAAGGCACGGTTCATCGGATCATCGGTTACGGAGGCATGTGGATTTTTGGGCTGTTCGGAATTGTTTTGTTGTCACGCCATTTACGGCTTCAAATCTTGCAACGTTACGAGGCCGAGCAGCTTCTCCAGGAAGCCAACGAACTGCTGGAAAAGCGAGTTCTGGAGCGAACCGCGGATCTGGCGAAAGCCAATAGTGAATTGCAAACCGAAATCGCTGAACGTGTGCAGGCCGAGCAATGGCTTCTGGAAAGCGAGCAGCGGTTTCGCGGCTACTTCGAGCAAGGCTTGGTGGGCATGGCCATACTGGGCCCACAACGCGACTGGGAGGAAATCAACGGCCGCTTATGTAAAATTCTCGGCTATTCCGAAGAGGAACTGCTGCTGATACCGCTGTTGGATCTCATCCATCCCGACGACCGCTCGGCCCAAGAATTGGATTTGCGACGCCTTATGGATGGCACCGTCCAGAACTTCGTCGCGCACGCGCGACTCCTACATAAGGACGGCCGCATTCTGCCTGTTGGACTATCGGCCCAGGCTCTCAAAAAATCCGACGGAGCCCTCGATTGCATCTTGATCTTGGTGCAAGACATGTCGCATCGAGCCGCAACGTAAAATCGTAAACAACGATCCGCCCCGCTGGGGAGAACTGCAAAGTCCTTGGGCATGGGGAAATCGTCATCCTGAGCGAAGCGAAGGATCTCGTTGGCGTATTGGGACTTGCCTAGAGCCACGGAGATTCTTCGCTTCGCTCAGAATGACTGCTTTTGGCGGCTTTCAAGTTCTGCACCCGCCCCGCTTGAAGTGCTTCGCGATTTCCGCAATACTGGGCATTGCTTTTAAGAATGCCGTCACGGCATATTATCCACTTCACCGCAATCCCCTAGTTTCCCATGTCGCACGAAGAACAAGTTCAGGTTCATTGGCACGAACACGCCGTTTCTCGCGAAGAACGCGAAAAAAGCAATGGCCATTCCGGCTGTGTCGTTTGGTTTACAGGCTTGAGCGCCTGCGGTAAAAGCACGATTGCCAACCTGTTGGATCACAAATTGCATTCAACAGGCGTGCGCAGCTTCGTTCTCGACGGCGACAACGTGCGCCATGGCTTGAACGCCGCCCCCGCCATGCTGAAAGAGGTCCACGGCGAAGAGTTCGCCAAGCGGTTTGGGCTAGGTTTTTCGGCCCAAGATCGGGAAGAGAACATCCGGCGGATCGGCGCGGTGGCCAAGCTCTTTTCAGACGCCGGATTGATGGCGATCACCGCCTTTATCAGTCCTTATCGGGCAGATCGAGACCGTGTCCGCGCCACGATGCCCGCCGGCGATTTCATCGAAATTTTTGTGGATGCACCGTTGGAAGTATGCGAAGCCCGCGACCCGAAGGGGCTCTATAAAAAGGCGCGTGCCGGGCAGCTCAAAGGTTTCACGGGCATCGACGACCCTTATGAAGCGCCGGTCAAACCGGAACTTGTTTTGGACGCCTCGCAAAAATCGGCCGACACCTTGGCGGACGAAGTATTGGCCTATCTGAAGGCAGCCGGAAAGATCACCGGGTAATTACGGTTGGCATGTGGCGAAATTTTGACGGGTGGGGTTGACTAATTCCACTCCTTGGTTCTACATTGGTGAGGTCTTCTCTTTCACGGTGCGCACTGTGTATCTGAAAGGGGGCGATCACTTATGGCGGCAACTATTCTCGATGAGATTCAGCCGCGGGCACAGGCCGCTCTGGCCAATAGCCCGTTCTACGAACTTCGTGAGCTCAAAGTGGAGCATCGCGATGACACCCTGCTGATCGACGGCCGCGTCTCTAGTTTCTACCACAAACAGCTAGCACAGGAGGTTATCCGTTCGGTTTGCACAAATATCAAAGTCGTCAACTCGATCCGTGTCGAAAGCGACGAGGGGATCGGGTAAACCGTTTTCAATCCGAACTTGCGCGGTCTTTGACCGAAAGACGCCTGTTTTCCCATCGAGCAAACAGGCGGTGACGCACGGATTGGAATGAGAATCGGTGGAAGACTTGTGCAATATCCGTTTTTTCACGGGAACATGGAGGTTCCTTGAACGACATCCGTTATCGCCGGCGTAGGGATACGGCTTTCCGGCGATCAGGAGGACGCCATGGAAGATTTCAGACGCTCGGCAAGCATTCGGCGAGATTTCGTCGGTGTTGTGCCCGAAACGCTGGAGGAGGCCGAGGAGCTGGCCACCTCGATCGAAAAGGCCGTTCAGAATGAGACCGGCCGGGGAGTCGCCGATCTGACCGTCGAGGTCAGCCCCCAGGGGATTCTGTTGCGAGGGCGATGCACCACGTATTACACCAAGCAACTTGCCCAACATGCGGCAATGCGCATGCCGGGCGGCGATCGGCTCATCAACAGTATTGAAGTGTCTTAAGGGTCGGCCTCACAGCAAGCCGAGCGGGATCTTTTGCCTGCCAGTGCTAGCTTTGCAAGCACTTTCGACGACTCCCGCTGGTGCATTCCTTATCTTATGCCGGGGTTGTCGCCTCTGTTGCCGTGGTGTTAAACTAGCAAACTGCTGCGTCTTGTTTTACGGATATTGTGCATTTCCTCAGTAAAGGAGCAGGGACGAATGGCATCGCAAGGAACGAGCGATCTTTCTCATTTTCAAGACGGCCCCATCGACGGAGCAACGTTTCGCCCCATTGCAACCCATCGCGACCATCGCGGCTGGCTGGCCGAGCTGTATCGCGAGGACGAATTGCCCTCGGAACAACATCCGGTCATGGTTTATGTGAGCGAGACGCTGCCCGGCATCGCTCGCGGACCGCATGAACACGTCGATCAAACCGATTATTTCGCATTCTTGGGACCGGGCGATTTTTGCGTGTATCTCTGGGACGCCAGGCCCGATTCACCGACGCGCGGCCATCGGATGAAAGTTTTGGCCGGCGCGTCTAATCCGCAATGTGTCCTTGTGCCGCCGGGCGTGGTTCATGCCTATAAAAATGTCGGCTCCGCGTCCGGCTGGGTGTTCAATGCGCCAAACCGTTTATACGCCGGTCCCGGCAAACGCGGGCCGGTGGATGAAATTCGCCACGAAGATAAAGCCGAGAGCATGTATCGACTCGATTAACACAAGTCCCGTAGCTCAGGGCGGCCGTCAAACCGTTTTTTAGGTTATGCTACCTGCCGCCATTTATACGAATACCGTAAACCTTTGCCGTTTCCTTCCTCGCACCATCCTACCTGTTCCGCCCCTCCAAGGAGAAGCAAGCCATGCGTATTGCCACCATCGTGACCGCGGTATTGTTGATGGATATCGGGTTCGGTGTTGCCCTGGCCGAGGAACCGTTGTTCCCGTTTGTTATCTCTTACGATGCCACGAAGAATGTAACGGATCTTTCGGGATGGCTCGCCCGTCCGGCAGGCAAACAAGGGTTCATCGAGGTGCGCGACGGCCATCTGGCAACCGACGACGGCTCCGTTCGTTTTTGGGGCACCAACTTGTGTTTCGACGGCTGTTTCCCTACGCACGAGCAGGCCGAGCGCGTGGCAGCCCGACTGGCACGGCTGGGAATCAACTGCGTCCGCCTCCATCACATGGACTCGCATTCGATCTGGGGAAAGAGTCCCAGCAAACTCACGATTGATCCCGCACAACTCGAACGGCTCGATTTTCTGATCCATCAACTGAAGCTGCACGGCGTATACGTCAACATCAATCTGCATGTGTCGCGGTGGTTCGATACGGCCGAGGGTTTTTCGGATCGCGAGAAACGGCCCAGTTTCGATAAGGGGCTCGATCAATTCGAGCCGCGCATGATCGAATTGCAGAAAAAATACGCCAAGGATCTTCTGACCCACGTGAATCCGTACACGAAAAATGCTTATGTCGACGAACCGGCGGTCGCCTTCGTCGAAATCTCGAACGAGGATGGCCTTTTCGCCGAATGGAGCGGCGGCCAACTGGATTCGTTGCCCGAGCCTTATGCCACTTGCTTCCGCAAGCTCTGGAATGTATGGCTGCGGAAAAAATACGACTCGACCGCAAAGCTCCAAAAGGCCTGGGGCAACGGACAGACAACGACGCTCGGCAAGGAAATGTTGCGCAACGGGAATTTCTCGCGGCCCTTGGATAATATCTGGCAAGTCGAACGCGACGAAAGCACGAAAGCCGATATCTCGATCGAGCCGGGCAAAGACGGTTCGCCAAAACATGTTCTTCGCGTCTTCGTGCAGGATTCGGGCCGCGTGCCGTGGAATCCCCAAATCGTTCAACGCGGCTTGGCCTTCAAAAAAGGATCATCCTATACGCTCTCTCTCCGATTGCGCGCCGACGGCAATCGCCGTTGCGCGGTGAATTGCTTAATGGATCACGATCCTTGGCAACCGCTGGGGCTTTCGACCAGCGTCAATGTCGGACCGGCATGGCAAGAGGTTCGTTTCACATTCATCGCTCCCGCCGACGATGCCGTTGCACGCATCACCTTCACCCAATTCGAGAAAAACGCAACGTTCGAGTTTGCCGACATTTCGCTGCGGCCCGGCGGCATCGTCGGTCTGGGTGAAGGCGACAAACTGGAAGACGGCAGCGTGCCGATCGTTCGCGGCTCGTCGGGCCCGTCGATGACGACCGATGATTTCTGCGATTTTCTCCGCGATACCGAGAACAACTACTGGCAGGAAATGCAACGATACCTCAAAAAAGAACTACATGTGCAGTCGTTGGTTTGCGGCACGCAACTCGGCTTCAGCACACCGCACATCCAGGCAGGCCTCGACTACATCGACAACCACGCCTACTGGGAGCATCCCTCTTTCCCGCATCGGCCTTGGGATATCAAAGACTGGTACATCAACAACATCGCCTTGGTCAACAGCCCCGGTAGCACTTTGGCCCATCTGGCCATGGGGCGCGTAGCCGGCATGGCATACACCGTAACGGAATACAATCATCCCGCCCCCAACTCCTACGCCGCCGAGGGCTTCCCCATGATTGCCTCGTTCGGCGCATTCCAGAATTGGGACGCCATCTACTCGTTCGCCTATTCGCACAATGCAGATTACGAACCGCGGCGCATCGAGGGCTTTTTCGACAATAAGAGCCGCACGGATATCTTGGCTCACGCGCCGGCATGTGCGGCCATGTTCCTGCGCGGCGACGTAGAGGCATCGCAACACCCGACCGTCATTCCCTTCCCGGTGGACGAGGAACGACGCCAACTGCAAAAGAACCACAACGCATGGTCGCTGAGGGCCCGGCAGCTTCTCGACGATCTGCAATATCCGCTGCTGCATGGCACGGCCTTAGACATCCATTCTCGGGCAACCGGCACGGACGATAAGAACATCACGCTGGGCGAGGGTCGCAAGGCATTGGCCGCCGGAGTCTTTCGCTCGGATACCAGCGAAATTCGTTGGGACATTACCGACAAAGACGCAGGCTATTACACGGTCGATACGCCCCGGAGCAAACTTTTTACCGGTTTTGTGCGCGACCGCGCTTTTACCTTAGGCAACGTCGGGCTCAAGATCGCTCCCACACGGATTGATTGGGTCACGATATCGCTGACGGCCATCGACGGCAAGGGTTTTGATCGGCCCGGCCGAATTCTCATTGCCGCCACGGGCTTGGTGCAAAACAAAGACGCGAAGCTTGAACGCCTGGGCGACCATCGCGTTACCTTGCGCGATCAATGGGGGCGTGAGCCGATCCTCTGCGAAGGAATCAAGGCGACCGTTACCTTGCCCGTATCTTGGGGACAAGTAAAGTGCTATCCACTCGACGAATCAGGCAATCGCCGCGAAGCCATCGACATCGAGCACGACGGCGACCGCAGCCAAATCGAATTGCACCCCAAGTGCAAAACCGTTTGGTACGAGGTGGTGATCAAACCGGCAATCTAATTTACCGACCTACGAGAACAAACGCTCGCAACACAAAGAACGGCGGCCCGTCATACGTCATGGGATTTTGGACGGATCCATCACAACATGCTTGATTCGTTTGCGGTCCCAGGTGTAAGTGATATGGACCAATCCGTCTTTCATTTGAATGACGGCCGGGTAGGAATACTCGCCGAGCGAATTCTCCAACGTGGCGAT
>CAZNMP010000199.1:0-6245 GCA_964573875.1 uncultured Planctomycetaceae bacterium
ATCGCCCGCCCTCCGCGCACAGTTTGAAACGCCGAGGCAACGTCATCGACCGTGTAGTCTTCCGCGTAAAACGTGTCGAGCCCATGATCCGAAAGCCGGCCGCCGACGGCATGAAAAGCATCGTGCCGGCTGCGCAAGGCTTCGATAAAGCGGTCGAAACGGTCACCGATTTCAACGCCGCTTCGCGCGGCCAGTTGTTCGACCCAAGCGTTAAACGCCGTGGGATTCTCGACAGCCATCGCCCGGTCGGGCCGAAACGTCGGCAAAACACGCACGCTAAACGAGGAATCGGCGGCAATTGCTTTGTGATGCTCCAACGAGTCAATCGGATCGTCGGTCGTGCAAACCAGCACGACATTCATTTGCCGCATGATGCCGCGCGCGGAAAACGTGGGCTGTGCCAGCTTCGCGTTGCATTCGCGCCAAATGCCCTCGGCCGTTTCTGAATTCAACAAGCGGTCGCTAATCCCCAAAGGACGTTTCAGCTCGAGATGCGTCCAGTGGTAGAGCGGATTGCGAAGCGTCTGCGGGACGGTTTCCGCCCAGCGCTGAAACTTCTCGCGATCCGATGCGTCGCCCGTGCAAAAACGTTCCGGCACTCCCGCCGCGCGCATGGCACGCCATTTGTAATGATCGCCCGCCAGCCAAATCTGCGCGATGTTTGCAAACCGGCGATCTTCGGCCATATATGCGGGCGGCAAATGACAGTGGTAGTCGATGATCGGCAGATCGCGGGCGAAACGGTGATAAAGCTCGACTGCCCGATCGTTTTGCAGTAGAAAATTCTCGTGGATGAAGATGTCACTCATCGGGGATGAACGCATTCAAACAAAGGAGTTTGTTTACCAGTCAACAGTACCTCGGCCATGATGAAACTGATTTTGTTTAGCAGCCGACGGTACGTCGGCTACGATGGATTTGTTGGGGCTAGCGAACGAGCGATGCCAACAATCTCTTGGGAATGGTGCATCGCCAAAATAAAAAAACCCCGCCGCTCGCGGCGAAGCGAAACGGCGGGGCCGGAACAGAGAAGAGGCCGATGGTTTTGATGATACCATCTTTTGCAGTCTTGTCCATAGTTCACCCCCCGATTTTTTTCACACCAATTTCTTATGGCTTTGAGCTAACCCGATATAGGGAGGTAGTTAGCCCAAATTAACATGTTTTGGGCTATGATCGTCGCCTGCCACACGGATAATGTGTATGCTTATCCCTGGTTACGCATGTTTTTCTTCCACTGATTTGAGATCCATGAGTGCTATCGACGATTATCTGCGCGTTTGTATCGAGGCTGTCCATGTCGGTGGCCGGGTAATTCAAGATTGGGCCGGCCGGGCCGAAGTCCGAAAAAAAGGGCCCGCCGACCTTGTAACCCAAGCCGATTTCGCTTCGCAAGAAGCGGTTCGCAAAACCGTTTTGGGAGCCTTTCCTGAACATTGCCTCTTGGGCGAAGAGAAGTTGCCCGATGCCGATGCCGCGCCCAGGGCCGAGTATCGTTGGATTGTCGATCCCATCGATGGCACGACCAACTACGTGCATGGCGTGCCGCATTATTGCATCTCTTTAGCCTTGGAACGCCAGGGCGAATTGCTCGTCGGCGCGGTCTATGATCCCGTTCAAGACGAGTGTTTTACGGCCGCCCTGGGACATGGCGCTCGCTTGAACGGACAGCCGATCCATGTCAGCGCGGTTACCGAATTGTCCGAAGGATTGGCCGCCGTCGGGTTCCCGCCGAATGTTCCACCCGATTCGCCCGATCTGTTGGTCTTCCTGGAAATGCTTCGCCGCTGCCAAGCCATCCGCCGCACCGGTTCGTCGGCACTGAACCTTTGCTACTTGGCGGCTGGCCGTTACGACCTTTTTTGGTCCTACGGAACCAAAATCTGGGACGTCGCCGCCGGCGTATTGATTTTGCGCGAGGCTGGCGGACAAATCGTTTCCCCCACGGGCGGGGAGTTTCAGCTCGAAAAAGCCTGCTTTCTAGCCGCCGGTACCCCTCCATTGCTTGAAGAACTGCTTCAAGTTGCTGCCCAGGCCGTAAAATAAATTCTTTATTCTTGCCCTCCCTCTAAGTAAACTAAAGGGAAGGAACAGAATTACTTTTCTCTTACATGCTCCATTTCGAGCAATCGGTCTGATAAAATAGGCGGCCCTGCTGAAGTTTGTCGGCAAGGTTGCTAGGAGATTGGATTTTGTCGAATCCCGTACGGCCTATTGCGATGGCGTTTGGCCACCTGCTGCTGTGGTGTTTTATTGCCGCAGCTCAGCAAGGCGAAGGTGCGCCCACGCCGGAGCCTACCGCGCCCTCATCGCCCAAGCCGGCCCCCGCTGTTGAAAATCCACGGACAAAAGCGCCGGCCCCCGCTCGGGTCGAAGAGGCTCGGCCTTCGGTTTACTACTTGCCCGATAAGCAGGGCGTTCTACAGCCGGTTCTGGATTTCAAGTACCAGGATTTTGTTGAACTCTATCGGCTGAAGAATCAACTAGGCCGCCGCGACGAGCCGCCGCGTTACACCATTCAGCGCATGACCGCCGTCGGCACGGCGTCCGAAACGAATGTCGAGCTGAGCGTGCAGCTTCAATTCCTCGTGCGCGACGATGCTTGGGTGCGCATCCCGTTGCGATTCGATCAAGGCCTACTCCGCGGTGATGTCAAATACAAAGGGGCGGGCGAACAGTTTATCAATTATGAAGCCGAAGGCGACGGCTACATCTGTTGGATTCGCGGTAAAGCCGATACGCAACACGAAATCACCTTGACCATGCTCGTCCCGTTGACCGTCGTGGGCGACGAAACGCGGTTGAAGCTTTTCACGCCCAGGGCCACGGCTTCCGAGCTTAAGCTGACCGCGCCGATGCCCGGCGCTATGGGCACGGTCTCCGAAGGCGCAACACTGTTGCCCTCGGCCGCTGCCGATAGCGGCGCCACGGTATTTAGCGTGGTTGGCCTTGGTGGCGATTTTCAGATGACCTGGCGCAAGGCAAATCCGCATGTCGGCGAAAAACCGCTTGTATTAGAGGCGACTGGCTCGGTTTTGTCCCGCCTCGACGGCCGTTCGATCACTGCCGAGGCCGCACTTTCCGTACGCAGCTATGGCGGCGCATTCGACCGGCTTACCGTCCGGTTGCCGCCCGAAATGGAGCTTTCGCCCAGCAACGAGAGCGGCTACACCGTGACATCGCTGGAACCTGCTGCCAAAGAGAAAGAAGGCAACCGTTCGCGTTTGGTGGAAGTGCGTTTGAACAAGAAAACCGCCGGGCCGTATGAAATTCGCTTGGTCGGTCGTCGTGAATACGATCCGCTGAAAAGCCAAGCGTGGTGCGAGTTGGCCGGATTCGAGGTCGTTGGAGCGGCACGGCAATGGGGTGTCGCGGCCGTCGCCGCCGGCAACGATTGGCAAGTGCTTTGGGGCCCCAGCGGCGACGTGCGCCAAACGGATCAACTGCCCGAAGCCTTGCGAAAAGACGACGTGGCCGCGGGCTTCGAGTACTCGAATCAGCCATACTCCTTGTCCGCGCGGCTTGCTCCGCGCAAAACCCGCGTTAATATCGAACCGAAATTCGTCGTCCTAGTTGATCGGGATGTGGTGCGATTGGATGGAAAATTGACATGCACCATTCGCGGCGCAAAAATCACCTCGCTCGAAGTCGCGATGCCCGGTTGGGATCTGGACGAAGCGGGGCCCGAAGGCATCGTTGCCGTTGACGGCGTGTCGCTAAACGACGGCAAGCTGACGATTCCGCTCATGCAGCCTTCCTCGGGAACGATCGAGCTGCAACTGCGAGCGCATCGCTCGTTGAAAGCCGGTGCGAAATCCATTGCCGTTTCCTTGCCGCAATCGCTTTCCGGCTCGGGCGGGCCCGCGTTGGTTGCCGTCGTTCCGGCCGACAACGTTGAGCTTACGCCCGATAATCAACACATGGAAGGATTAACCCGGCAGAGAACGGCCCTGCCGGGGCTCACCCTGCCCGAGCGGCAGCAAGACCCGCTTTATTATCGTGGAACCGGAAACACCGCGGTCTTCGCGGCCGATTTTCAGGTGCATGCGCAACGCATCACCGTCGATGCGGCGGGCCAGGTGACTTTCGTCCAGCGCGAGGTCGAAGTCGAACAGCGTTTTTCGTATTTCGTCGCCTACGAGCCGGTAGATCGTTTTTGCATCGCCGTTCCCCGCGTTTTGGCGGCCGCTAAGCGAATTCAAATTCTCTACGATGGCAAGCCGCTGCCCACGCTGGCCGCCGGCGACGACCGCGGCGGCGCTAACCCCGCGGCGCCTGTATTATTACGAGTTGCTTTGCCCAGCCCGCGCATTGGCGCCTGTGAACTGATGGTGCGCTATTCGGTTCCCATTGCCGAACCGACGCCCCAGCAAGCGTCGCTATTGTCGTTGCCGTTGACGATGCCCGAGAAGGTGCAGCTTGCGACCAATGCGCTGACGATCAAGGAAACTCGGAACATGGGAGTGTCGCCTCGTAAAGGCGGCGCGTGGAGCGTCGTCGATACCGAGGCCGCGGCTTCCGATCAGGGTGAGTTGCGCCTTTCCGCCGCCAAACCCGCCGATCGTGCCGATTTGGAATTGCGTTGGAAAACCGATGATACCGCCGGTTCAACGGTCGTCGATCGCGCTTGGGTTCAAACTTGGCTCACTTCTTCGGCGCGTCAAGACCGCGCCGTCTATCAACTCACGACGAACAGCAAGGAACTCGAAGTAATCTTCCCCGAGGGAGCATCCATCGTTAAGTCGGTCGTGCTGGTCGATGGAAAACGAGTGGAATGCAGATCCATCGGCGATGATCGGTTGCTGGTCCCCTTGGCCGGCTCGCACGACAATCGACGTTTCGTCGTGGAACTGCGTTATCATTTCCCCGACGATCGTCCCCCGCGCGGCGCGCTCGATTTGGCGTTTCCTAGCCTGGGAACAGGCGTTTGGGTGCGGCGGATGTACTGGCAGCTCGTGTTGCCGGCCAATGAGCATTTGCTGGTGAATCCAGATGGCTTTGCCAATGAATTCCACTGGGGCTGGCAAGGCTATTTCTGGGGACGCCAGCCGTTGCTCGACCAATCCCAACTAGAATCGTGGATCGGCGCGACCCCTCGCGATCCCGTCTCCGATCGCGCTAATCTTTATTTGTTCAGCACCTTGGGCAACGTCGAGCGGGCCGGAATCCGCACCGCCGCACGAACCTGGATCGTTTTTTGGGCTTCGGGTGCCGCACTCGTGGCCGGACTGCTCTTAATCTACGTGCCCGCGGGCCGGCATCCGGTAACCTTGCTGACCGTCGGCATGGTTCTCTTGGCCTCGGGGCTCATCGCGCCCGAACCGACATTGTTGTTGGCCCAAGCGGCAAGTCTGGGGCTGGCATTATCGCTTTTGGCGGGCTTTTTAGATCGCGGCGCGGGACGCCGACGTTCCCGAACGCCGCTACGTAAGGAATCGTCCAGCGCTTCACGCATCGAAGTTGGCTCGACCCACGCGCCCTATCGAGTGCCCTCGGGCAACAGCCAACCTTCGACCGAAACTTTGCCAGCAGCACCGCTGCAATCCAAGGGGAATCTCAGCTCATGATTCGCCTTACGTTGCCAACGCTGTTGGGGCTCTTGCTCTTTGCCGGAGCAGGGGCGGCCGTTGCGGCTGAAGGCGATTCGGCCGGCGATCTTCGTTTTCGCCGTCTTTTCGCCCCGGAAGAACGCATTAAGGATTGGCCGCTCGGCGACGGCCGCTATCTGCCTATCGATGCGGCGGAATTCGAGCGTCTGACTTCTTCCGTGTCGAACCATGCGAAGGGTTCCACCGCTCCCGCGGCTGTCATTGCAAAAACACGCTACGAAGCGAAACTCGAGGGCGATCATCTGACCGGCCAAACCTCGGCCGAAGTGATTCTCAACGGGCAGACCCCAAAAATGCTACCGTTTGAGCCATGTAATTTGGCCCTTACAAAGATGGTTTGGAATAATCCGCCCCCGCCTGCAAGTGAAAAAGATCCCGGCATTGTCGAGAACAAAAGTGTCGAGAACAAAGAAGGAAACGCAACGGCCGACAAAAAAGATCCTTCTGCGGTCGTCCCCGCTTCAAACCGTCCTCAAGCGAAGAGCAGTGACGAATCGCGAGCCCTTTTTGGCCTTGGAGGCAACGGAAAGCTCGAAACCTTGGTCGAACGCAATGGATTGCTGCGATTCGAGTGGACATTGACGGGCCGTCGCGATTCGGCCGATATCCTGACCTTCGCGTTCGAATTGCCGCAGG
>CAZNMP010000200.1:0-6243 GCA_964573875.1 uncultured Planctomycetaceae bacterium
CCCCTTCTTCTTGGGGTGCTGCCGGCGGTCTCCAGTTTTTGGGATCCATTCTCGTGGCGGTATCCATTGCCCTGGGCGTCTTTTTGCTCGTCGTCGATCGCCCTCGCTCGCGTTTCGATGCCATCGATCCTGACGAAATCCGAGCCAGTGCCCAGAAAATGCCTCCGGCCCAAACCTGGGAAGTTTGGCAAACGATGAAGCAGGGGCTTGATCGCCGCACCGATCAACAATACATGGCCCGCGTCGGCATGTTCCAGGTCAAGCTCGTCTTCACGGCCATTCTGGCGCTGTTGGGCATCGGTCTGTTTGTTGCAGGCCTGCTCTTAAAGAAACAAGGAATCAGGATTCGTGAAAGCGGATAGTGAATAGCGCAGGACCGCAAGCGGCCAATCGCTATCCACTACAGAACTAATCCATTGTTGACTATGGAAAAACTGTAGGGCGGGTCGAGCGAAGCGATGGCCCGCCATTTTGCTATCCACTACCCGCCTATTCTCAAACCACTTTTCCTACGGCTGCGTCACGCCTTTCCACGCATCGGTGCGGAACGGCGAGGCCGGCAGCCCTTCGCGGTTGTAGAGATTGCATACCGGATTGTCGGCCCAGGCATAGCGCACGGCCACGGGATCAGCCACGCCGGGGCTGCTTACCACAATCGTGTCGCCAACGATGCGGGCATCGGCCCAGACGAACTTCTGATCGGCGCCCGCAATGGAAAATCCCTTGAGCGGCTCTCCGCCTTTGGCCACAAGCCCCGTGCCCTGATGATCGAAATGAAGCACGATCTCATTGCCTTTCTTCTCCATCCACTTGTACATGGGACCGGAAAAGACGATCTTCTGGCCGTAAACATTGGCCAAAGCCCACAGCGCAAGGCGGCGGCCAACGTCCTGCTTGTTTTTCGGATGAATGTCCTTGGCATCGCCAATGTCGACAATCACAGCCATGCCCGTGTTCGGAGTGTGAAGCGACATGGTTTGGGCTTCGCGCAGTTCAGCCCAAGCACTTTGCGTGGGTTGAGCTTGGACGGGCATGAAGTTGGCCAACTGCACAAAAATAAACGGGAAATCGCCCTGCGCCCAATCTTCTCGCCACTGACGAATCATCAGCGGGAACAACTGGCGATACTCGTAGGCCCGACCGGCGTTGGTTTCGCCCTGATACCAGATGGCGCCGCGAAGGGCGAACGGCTCAAGAGGCAGTATCATGCCGTTATAGCAATTGGCCGGCCGGAACTGATCGAATCGTGGATCGTGAAACCAAGGGGCATTGGGCGGTTCCTTGCCAGCCGCCTTGGCGGCATCCGCCGCTTTCTTCCACTCGTCCATTTGCTTCTTTTGGTCTTCCTCGGCCTTTTTCGGGTCGTAGGTTCGCGCCTTCTCATCGTAAGATTTCAACATCGCCTGGTATTGCGGATCGGCATCGAGCGCCGAACGCTTGATCCAGGTTTCACAAGAGGATCCGCCCCAAGAGGAATGGATCAAACCGATGGGCACTTTGATCTCTTGATGCAACATGCGGCCGAAGAAATAGGCAACTGCCGAAAAGCCGCCCACCGTATTCGGTGCGCATTCGACCCATTGCCCTGCGAAATCTTTCTGAGGTTCCGGAGTCCCTAGCCACGGCACTGTAATCAAACGGATTTGCGGATAGTTTGCCCCGGCAATCTCCTTGTCGGCGTTGTTGCAATTGCCAACGTTCCATTGCATGTTCGATTGGCCGGAACACAGCCACACGTCGCCGACCAAGATGTTCTTCAGCGTAATTGTATTGCCCGAGGAACCTTTGACGGTCATCTCCAGCGGTTGGCCGACGTTGAGCTTGGCCAGCACCACTTTCCACCGGCCGTCATCGCCGGCCTTGGTCGTAAGCGTTTGACCGGCCGCGGTCACCGTGACCTCTTCGCCCTTATCGGCCCAACCCCAAATGGGCACCGGCACGTCGCGTTGCAAAACCATGTTGTTGCCGATCACTGCCGGCAGCTTCACTGCCGAAAACGCAGTCGAGGCACAACAGGCTACAGCCAAAAAACAAAGCAACGCTCGAAAACCCAGCTTACAATGCATCTTATGCTCCTAAAAACATCTTACGAATCCGCGAAGTTGCAAAACACCACAACAGCGTTCCGAAGCCGGAGCTTCGGAACGAGAATGTCTTGCTATTAACTAACCACTAGCCACTAGCCACTAACCACTAACGACTAGCCACTATCTCCTACGGCTGCGTCACGCCTTTCCACGCATCAGTGCGGAACGGCGAAGCAGGCAGCCCTTCTTTGTTGGCGAAATTCGGTGCGGTATCATCAACCCATGCAAATCGCACCGCCGCGGGCTGTGCCACTTGGTCGCTGCTGACCACGACGCTGTTGCCGTCGATCACGGCCGTGGCTGGCACGAATTTCTGATCTGCCCCGGCAATCGTGAAGTACGTCAACGGCTTGCCGTCCGAAGCAACCAATCCGCTGCCGACATGGTCGAACTGCAAACGAATTTTGTTGCCCTCGACCGTCATCGACTTATAGCTTGGGCCGGAGAAGACGACGCTTTGCCCGTAGACTTTCGCTTGCGCCCACAGGCCCAAACGGCGTCCGACGTCTTGCTTGTTCTTCGGATGAATGTCCTTCACATCGCCGATATCCACGGTAACGGCCAAGCCCGTGTTGGGTGAGCGGTCGAGCGTCATCCGTTGGGCCTCGCACAATTCGGCCCAATTGGCCGGGTTCTGTCCGTTGTAACGGAACGGGGCCAATTGCACGATGCCAAACGCAAAATCACCTTGGCCCCAGTCGGCTCGCCAATTCGCGATCATGGCAGGCAACATCGTGCGATAGAGATATGCTTGGCCGAGATTCGATTCGCCTTGATACCATATCGCGCCGCGGATGGCCAACGGGATCAGCGGGGCAATCATCGCGTTATACAAACACGACGATTCGCCTGCCGCTTGCGGCTTCAGAACAGGATCAGCTTCCATCGCCTTGCGGCTGGTCCAAAACTGCACGGGCGTGCCGCCCCAGGAGGTGTCGATCAAGCCCACCGGCACTTTGAGTTCTTTATGCAAGTGGCGGCCAAAATAGTAGGCGGCTGCTGAAAAACCGCCCCAACCATCGGCCGCAACCGTTTGCGGGCTGCAAGGCTTCCACGATCCTTGAACGTCCGCAGCCGGCTGAGCGGCTTTGGCCTTCACCACTTTGAACAAACGAATCTCCGGATAATTGGCCGCGGCGATTTCCTCCTGCGCCTTATCACATGCGCCAATGCCCATTTCCATGTTCGATTGGCCCGAACATACCCACACTTCGCCGACCAAGATATTCTTAATCGTAATGACATTGCCGGACGAGCCCTTGACGGTCATCTCCAGCGGTTGGCCGACGCTGAACTTGGCCAGCACCACCTTCCATCGGCCGTCGTCGCCCGCTTTGGTCGTAAGCGTTTGACCGGCCGCGGTCACCGTCACCTCTTCGCCCTTATCGGCCCAGCCCCAAACGGGCACCGGCATGTCGCGCTGAAAAACCATGTTGTTGCCGATCACTGCCGGCAGCTTCACTGCCGAAAACGCAGTCGAGGCACAACAGGCTACAGCCAAAAAACAAAGCAACGCTCGAAAACCCAGCTTACAATGCATCTTATGCTCCTAAAAACATCTTACGAATCCGCGAAGTTGCAAAACACCACAACAGCGTTCCGAAGCCGGAGCTTCGGAACGAGAATGTCTTGCTATTAACTAACCACTAGCCACTAGCCACTAACCACTAACGACTAGCCACTATCTCCTACGGCTGCGTCACGCCTTTCCACGCATCAGTGCGGAACGGCGAAGCAGGCAGCCCTTCTTTGTTGGCGAAATTCGGTGCGGTATCATCAACCCATGCAAATCGCACCGCCGCGGGCTGTGCCACTTGGTCGCTGCTGACCACGACGGTGTTGCCGTCGATCACCGCCGTGGCCGGCACGAATTTCTGATCCGCCCCGGCAATCGTGAAGTAGGTCAACGGCTTGCCGTCCGAAGCAACCAATCCGCCGCCGACATGATCGAATTGCAGACGAATCTTGTTGCCCTCGACCGTCATCGACTTATAAATGGGTCCGGAGAAGACGAGGTCTTTGCCGTAAACTTTGGCCAAGGCCCACAAGGCCAGCCGCCGACCCACGTCCTGCTTATTGGTCGGGTGGATGCCGCGATAATCCTTGTTTTTCGGATGAATCAGGTCCACGTCGGCGATATCCACCGTAACGGCCATGCCGGTGTTGGGCGAAAGTTTGAGCGTCATCGCTTGGGCTTCCCACAATTCAGCGCAAGCGGCGGGATTCGCGCCCCAATCTTCCGAGTAGCCGGCAAACGGCGCGATCTGAACGAATCCAAAGGGGAAATCGCCTTGGCCCCAATCGGCCCGCCAATTGGCGATCATGGCAGGGAATAACGTGCGGTATTGATACGCTCCGCCGACGTTCGCCTCGCCCTGATACCAGATGGCGCCGCGAATGGCATAAGGAATCAACGGCACGATCATGGCATTGTAAAGACTCGACGACTCGCCGCCCACCAACGACTTGAGCGATTCGATCGATTCGAGCGTCTTCCGGTTGGTCCACCATTGGGCCGGCGAACCGCCCCACGAGGTGTTGATCAATCCGACCGGCACATTAAGTTCCTTATGCAACTGACGGCCGAAGAAATA
Source organism: uncultured Planctomycetaceae bacterium (assembly GCA_964573875.1). GTDB lineage: Bacteria > Planctomycetota > Planctomycetia > Pirellulales > Thermoguttaceae > CAYWGR01. The sequence continues at coordinate 4,682 of CAZNMP010000200.1, forward strand.
GGCCGCCGCCGAGAAACCGGGCACCGTGGCCGGGCTGCATTCGACCCATTGCCCCTCGCAATTGGTCTGCGGCTCGGCTGATTTCTTTCTTCCGACCGTAAACAATCGGATATTCGGATACTTGGCCTCAGCAATCTCTTTCTGCGCGTCGCGACACGAATTCACGCCCATCTCCATGTTCGACTGGCCGGAGCCAAGCCACACTTCGCCGACCAAGATATTCTTGAGCGTGATCGCATTGCCCGACGAACCTTTGACAGTCATTTCCAACGGTTGACCAACACCGAGCTTGGCCAGCACGACTTTCCATCGGCCGTCATCACCGGCTTTGGCCGAGAGCGTTTGCCCGGCCACCGAAACGGTCACTTCCTCGCCCTTATCGGCCCAACCCCAAATGGGCACGGGCATGTCGCGCTGGAGAACCATATTGTCGCCAAGGATGGCCGGCAACTTCACGGCCGACCACGCAACCGAAGCCCAGCAAGCCGACATCAGCAAACACAAGGAAGCGAATAAGCAACGGTATCGCACGGCAGAGGATTCCTTTCAAACTAGGGGCAGGAATGAGGATAGGGAAAGATCGGGAGGAAACAACCGGGCGCAATGGCCAACCAGCACCCTCCAATAGAACAGATGCACGCGCCGATTGCAACTATTTTTTCTTATTCCGCCGCGCCGTCCTGGATGTAAGTTTTTTCCTTGTAAAACGCGGCGTAAACGCAAAACAGCAAGGAAGTAACGAACATTAGCCCGGCGAAAAACCAATAGTAACTCGCTCCGGGCAATCGGCTCGTGCCGTCGGGGTTTTCGATGAAAAAGTTGACGCAGGCCGTGAACAAATTGCCCACCGCGCTGGAAAGCAAGTACAACCCCATAATCAGCGACTTCATCTTCTTCGGCGCTTGCGTATACGAAAATTCCAACGCCGTGATCGACACCATCAGCTCAGCGGCCGTAAGAAGGAAGAACGCCAAAAGCTGCCACCAAATCGTCGGTGGCCGACGCTCGCCGCCGATCAACATCTCGGCATATGCAGAGATGGCAAATGTCACAACCATCAGAAACATACCGACAGCCATTTTGCGCAGCGGCGTCAGCCGCACCACACGGTTGACGCCCGGATAGATGACGTAACTGAACAGCGGAATCATCACCATAATCAACAGCGGATTGATGGCCTGCACCTGCGCCGCTTTCACTTCAAAGCTGCTCAGGCCGTCCAGGAACCCGAAACCCGCGGCGACCAATTGTTGCTCGACCGGCTGCAACCAGGTCAACAATCGGCGATCCATGTTTTCGGCCTGAAGCACCCAGGCCCCGCCCGTTTGTTCGTACAGTGCCCAGAACATGGCGATGAACAGATACAAAACGCCCAACTTCGCGATGACCGTCAGCCCTTCGCGGCTTGTCGCCTCTTTGAGCATTGTGCTTCCACCGGGCGGAATGTGGACGAATTTTTTGCGCCCCAGCCAGAAAATCAACGTGGCCAGCGCCATCAATACACCCGGCACGCCGAATGCAATGGCGGGGCCTAGATGCTTCGCCGACTCGCCGTAGAGATC
>CAZNMP010000201.1:0-6216 GCA_964573875.1 uncultured Planctomycetaceae bacterium
CTGGTTCACGTATGCCAAGAACCGAAAAACCTTCTTTGCCCATGCCTCATGGGTCGGCATGAGCCTTCCTCGGACGGCACGAGCGGTTCGACAGAGGTTCTCATCGGCAATCTGAGACCCCATCAGGTATCGCCACTTGAGAATTTGCAGTCTTAAGGCAGTACCTCTTTTCTTGGCAGTCTGGTAGTCCGTGAGAAGAACCACGATGTCGTGTTCACTACCCAACAGCCTCTCGTAAGCCGAAAAGAATGGCTCACTCGTACAGTAGTTCTCAGATGGAGACTTCACGCCCAAATCAAGGTCCGGGAGGTCGACGCCACGTGCAGGGTTTATCCTGAGGGGTGGAACATCCACATGACGGAATATCTTGGTTTCCAATACGGCAACAAGCAGCATTTCAATGACACTCCCAACGGTCTTACCGTCGAGGTTGGGAAGTGTCCCATTCTTTTTCAACCTAGTGTACCAGTGCGGCAAGACACCACTCCGTCCCACGCGTGTAAGGACAGGTTCCATCACATCCAGATCCCTACCTTGTAGTGCGGCATTCATGCCTTCCCCGATGTTGTCGAGGTTATTGCGAACAATCTCCCTTAACTCGGCTTTATCAGGCATTGGCAAACAACTCCCTTTGTGCTGCCTTGCGAGGAATTCGATTGGCGACGAACCCATCGGTCGTCGTTAGCCTGCCTATAGCCCATTCCGCCATGGGGGGCGGCACGGCATTCCCGAAAAGTGCATACTGGTCATAAACGGATACGGCGCAGCAGTGGTCATCCGGAAATCCCTGTATGCGTGCGTATTCGATGTTGGTCAATCGCCGGTACTTGTCTCCAATCTTGTACCGCTCATAGTGACGGCTTGCTGTAGAGGTTAATGTTGGCGCAACCCCATTAATCCCGAAAATGGTATAGCCCATCCGAGCACCGCCTCCTTGGTTTGAAATAATCTCCACTCCGTCGATAAACCGGTCCACAATTGTATTGGCACTGATCCGTGCCAGTGTAGACTCAGTAAAATCAAACTCACTTGGAACCTCGTCCTGCAACACGGACCTGAGCAGTACAAGCGGAGTTTTGGCGGAGAACCGGTTGAGATTGAATCCAATAAACCTGCCCGTTTTTGCCAACCCCCAGTTGGGAAACTGAACACCATGAGCGCTTATATCCATCCATTCATCGGATGCTCGAATCCAATCAAGGTCATTTGCAGAAAGGGCAGCGATATCTTCCGGGCTCGCTAGACGCGAAGGAATAGCCTTGCTTTGCTTCAAATTATCATGTTTCTCCCTGATACCCATGATGAACACGCGTTGCCTGTTCTGGGGCAACCCAAAGTGTGTAGCATTGAGCAACCGCCATTCGATGGCGTAATCGAGTTGGGCCAGAGAGGCAAGGATCGTGGCAAAATGAATCCCCCTCTCCATATGCAGCAGTCTCTTCACATTCTCTAGGATAAAATACTTCGGGCGGTGTCTTTTCAAAACATCAACAATCGAACTAAAGAGTGTGCCACGGGGATCCTTGATGCCCTGCTTCTTGCCTGCAGCGCTGAACGGCTGGCACGGGAATCCGCCTGTCAAGAGATCGTGAGGAGGAATTTCGGAGAGTTTCTCATAGATGTTCCCCTCGGTAATCGATTCCTCTCCAAACTGGCTACGATATACCTTGCATGCCTTAGGGCAAATGTCGTTTGCCCATATCGTCCTATACCCATAATGATCTGCCGCCAGCCTAAAGCCGCCAATGCCTGCGAATAACTCAACGGTTCTCATTCAATCCGTTTCCAGTTCAGAAGAAATCCTATCCTTCAACTGCTGAAGGTCGTGAGTCTCACACTCCCACACCACAAGAACATCCCACCCCATCCGTCTCAGTTCACGCTGTTGCCGCTTGTCCCTCTCTCTGTTCTGCTTGAACTTGTGTGCCCAAAAGTCCGGGCGTGTCTTGGGCATAGTTGCCCTACGACAGCGGGGGTGACGATGCCAGAAGCAGCCATGGACAAAGATCACCTTCCGCCTGCCAGGCAGGACGATATCAGGACATCCCGGCAGATCCGAACGATGTAGGCGGAAGCGAAATCCGAGGGCATAAAGCAACCGTCGAACAGCAAGTTCGGGCTTGGTATTCACTGCCCGAACCCGGCTCATCAACTTGCTTCGTTCTCCTGGCGTGAGGCGATCCACCCACTCAACCTTCATGTAATGATAGCGCCCTGAATAATAACAATTATTCGACATTCCAGCAACCGACAGGATGGCACTGGATTTGCTAGTGCTTTGGGCATGGTACAGATTCCAAGTGTTATGGGCAGAAAGGAAGGACAGCTGCGGTTTACACCGATCCGCACCCTCGAAAGAAAGCAATGGCAGAGCCTGATTTTACGAAAGAGTGGCACCCTTGCGTTCAACAGCAAAAACACGCCTGTTTCAGCCAAGTCTGCTTGTCTATGGGCCGCGAAAAGGTTGGTTTTTGGGGGATGGAATGGATCATCGCAAACCCTACCGCGAGGGGGAGCGAATCTCTTGACGTGGGCGAGGCGGAATAGTAGACTCCGCCGCTCTATATTCGCTACTTTATATTGTTGCCGACCATTGCCAATGATCTGCAAATACGGCTGTTTTACCGCAAACTGGCGGTTTAACCGCAAGCACGGCTTTTTTAGCTGAGTTTGCAGGTCAACTGGCTGCGAAAAGGTTTGTTGGCAATGCGAGACGCAATCGTGCGATGGTTCTTTGTTCGAGCCAGAGGCCTGTGATGCCAAGGTTTTGCTTGCCGCTGATGTGCCTGCTGGCATTTCTCACTACGGCAAACAGCCTTGCGCGGGCGGCGGACGATATTGTGTTTGAGCCGCTGGCGTTTCTTGACCAGCCGGCCCAGATGCCGCAGTCTTTGGAGCCTGGCCCTGCCGGCGAAACGTCGATCGGTAGCGAACTACCGCCCACGGACGAGGCCATCAGTCTTGATGGGTCGGCCGAGGTGAAACCGGCTCCTTCGCTTACCGGCTTCATGGGCTATCGCTATTCGACCGACGCGCTCGAATGGATTCCGGGCGGCGGCGATCAGTTTGGCATTTTTTCGGTCCTGTTGGATCGTTATCAGGAGTCGGGCATTCGAAACGGGATTATGGCGGGGTTTGGTTTTCATCTGTTTACCGGGCCCGTGCATAGCGAAATGCCGCCGCGCGCGTATGATTTCAGCATTGGCTACCAGTTTCGCCATCAAATTGGCCCGCTGGCGTTCGACTTGGCAGCGGCAGTTCAGGCAGCGAGCGATTTCAACGGGGATGCGCACAAGGGCATCCAGTATCCCGGGCATGGCGTCGGCTACCTCACCATCCGGCCGGAACTCGACCTGGTTTTCGGCATCGATTACCTCGACCGCGCCGATATCAAGCTGCTTCCGGTGGCCGGAGTGATTTGGAAACCCAATCCTCAAATGCGACTTGAGTTGGTCTTCCCTCGGCCCCGGGCGGTCTTTCAACTGACCGACGCCTATCGGCTCTATTTTTCCGGCGAATTGGGCGGCGGCACCTGGGCAATCGAGATGCCGAGCATCGGCAACGATGTGGCCACTTACCGCGATCTCCGCGTCTGCATCGGTCTTGCGGCTGTCGATAAGAACGGTCGGCAGTCGGCGCTCGAGGTCGGCTATTTATTCGGCCGCCGGTTGGAGTACACGTCCGGCATCGGCAACATGCGGCTCGACGATGCCGTAATGTTGCGTCTGGCAACCATGTTTTAAGCCGTCGAGTTCTTTGACGAACACGCCAGGGTCATCAGCGTGAGTGGCGAAGTGGCTCTGAAGAAATAGTGCACCTGAGCGCGTTGCCAGAGGTTCCCAAGCCGGAGCTTGGGAACCAGGATTGTAAAGTGGCTCTGGCGAAACAGTGTACCTGAGCGCGTGCCGGAGGTTCCCAAGCCGGAGCTTGGGAACCAGGATTGTAAGCAATGGCAGAGCCCGGAGCCCGTGACACACTTGCGGAGCTTGGGAACCAGGATTGTAAATGACGTATCTATGGCCTACCGGCCCAGATCATGCGTTCTCGACCGCAATCACGCCGACTCGCGAATGATCAACTCGGGCTTCTGGACGTATTGCTGAGTCCCGTCTTTCCGCCGTTTCGGATTTTCGATGAGATCGAGCAGCATTTCAACCGCGCGGCGGCTGGCGTCTTCTTGATGCAAGGAAATGGCGGTCAAGCGGACAGGCGTGAACTGGTCGGGCAACACGTCGCCGAAGGAAATTATCGCTACCTCGTCGGGAATTCGTTTGCCCAACCGTACCAAGGCGTTGATGCAGACCGTGGCGATGATTTCGTTTTCGGCAAAGATGGCCGTCGGCGGTTCGGGCAACCGGAACAATCGCTCTAACGCCGCGATGTTCCAATCTTGCAACAACTCGGGCACCTGGACGACGAAATCGGGATTAACGGCCATGCCTCTTTTTTTGTGGGCCGCAGCATAGCTTTGGCGGCGGTCGCGGGCGGTCTGATATTCGCCGGGATATTGCAGATAGACGATGCGGCGATGCCCTTTTTGAAATAAGTAGTCCATCGCCAAATCCGTTCCCGCCGTATCGTCGTATTTGACGCAAGGAATCGAAACGCCAAGGACGGCGTTGTCCATCGCCACGACCGGGAATCCGGAACGCGCTAAATCGCGATAAAGTGCGATGTTCTCCTCGGTGGGCAGCGGCGAGATCAGCAATCCGTCGGCGCTGCCGTCTCGGGCGCGGCGAAGATATTCCGCTTCGATGGCGGGATTGTAATTCGAGTCGCCCAATAGCGTTCGGTATTGATGCTCGCGGCAACAATCGCTGACGCTTTTAGCCACGCTGGCCGAATAAGGGTCGGCAATGTTCGGCACCTGAAGCATCACGTTCTGCGTGCGCCGCAAAACCAAGCTGCGGCCCAAGGCGCTGGGCTGATAGCCCGTCTTTTGGATGAGATCCAGGATTTTCTCCCGGGTCTTGGGATGCACTTTGTCTTTATTATTGATGACGCGGGAAACGGTGCCGATGCAAACACCGGCCATTTCCGCGAGATCGTGAATTGTTTTTTTCGATGCCATGATAATCGCCATCCGCCTCTTGCCACGTTGAAATTGTAGTTCAAAGCAGGTCGTTCCGACTACCCTCACCCTTGGGCCTCGCCTGCTGGAAAGCGGGCGCGAGAAGACGGCAACGCGGAAACACTCTGTAGTGGGGCTTGCAATTACAAAATCATAACGTTATGATTATAGCTGTTTCCTGCCTGCCGTGCAAATGCACCATTCCAAGTTTCTCGCACTTCATCTTTCGCGGAGGTGTCTTATGAAGCGGTTCTTCGATGCCCACCACGTCTCGGTCGGTCTCTTGTTCTGCCTAACGAGTTGGATTCCCCTTTCCGCCGTTTTGGCTGCGGAATCGCCGCGGTTTGTGCGTCTGTCGCCGTTGCCGGCGCCGAAGATCGTCGCTTCGGCCGAGGAATTTCCCGGCGGCAACTATGGGCCTGCTCGGCTTCTCGATGGGTTACCGAATACGGAATACGCTTCAAACAGCAAAGGCATTCAAACGTATGTGGAATTCGATTTCGGCAAGCCGGTCAACATCGGAGCGTTTCGCCATGTAAACCGCAATGATCCGGCTACCGTTGCCGCGTCGGAATTGATTTTCAAGGACGCCTCGGGCAAGACGGTTGCGACGATCCCAGTCCAGCACAATGGCGCCGCCGCCGGCGTTACGCTGTTTGCATTGCCGCAAGCGGTCACGGCCCAAAGCGTTCGCTGGCAAGTCAAAAAGATGACGAACGATCAGATCAACTGCGCCGGCGGCTCGGAGCTCGTTTTTTACGAAGCATCCGGTACGGACGCAACGCCGCAAGGCATCGACGTCACGGCGTCGGGAGGGCCTGTGATCGGGCGAAATAATGACAAGCTTTTGCAGCCTGTTAAGGTGTCGCTCAACTATCCCTATGCGACGCCGACCGACGCGATCGTTTATGTCGAAGGTTGCGAGCCAAAGCCGGTGCATTTCGGCTTTGGAATTCAGGAGCACACGTTTAAGCTTCCTCCCGTTGAAACCGAACGCAGCTTGAAAATCGCCGTCGAATGCAATGGTAAAACGGTTGCCAAGAAAACACTGACGCTGAAACCGGTCCGGAAGTTCATGGTTTATTTGCTGCCCCATTCGCACGTTGATATCGGTTACACCCACATTCAGCCGGACGTCGAGAAAA
>CAZNMP010000202.1:0-6208 GCA_964573875.1 uncultured Planctomycetaceae bacterium
TCCGGCTCACGCGAAAGCTCCTCGCGGCTGAACATCACCAACACTTTGCCGGCGACTGCGCTGGCCTGGGCCACGGATTCCGGAATATCCTTCGGACCCTGGCAGGCACCGCAAACGAAAACGCCGGCGGCATTCGTTTCGACCGGGCGCAGCTTGGGATGCGATTCGGAAAGGAAACCGTTGCCGTCGTAGCCGATGTTGAGCTTTTGGGCCAATTCCGAAGCGCCCTCGGCAGGCCGCATCGCTGAGGCCAACACGACCAAGTCGGCTTCGATCGCCAACGGTTCGCCGGCCAAGGTGTCCACGCCGCGGACGATCAGTTTGCCGTTTTCTTCGGTGATTTTCGACACCCGTCCGCGATGGTATTGGGCGCCGTCCTGTTCGATGGCCCGGCGGACGAATTCGTCGTAGTTCTTGCCGCCGGAACGAATATCCATGTAAAAAACGTGGGCTTGTCCGTCATGCACCTTATGCTTGTAAAGCATCGTGTGCTTGGCGGTGTACATGCAGCAAATCTTGGAGCAATACGGCACGCCCTTGGCGTTGTCACGCGAACCGACGCAACTAATAAAAACGACCGTCTTGGGCGTTTTCCCATCAGACGGCCGTTTGATCTCTCCGCCGGTCGGCCCCGAGGCCGAGACAATCCGCTCGAACTGGAGCGAGTCGATCACGTCGGGGTATTGGCCGTAGCCGTATTCGCCGTAGCCGACCGTATCGCCCGACTGTTCTTTGCCGATGCTATAAAGTTGGAAGCCGGTGGCCGCAACGACCGCGCCGACTTCTTCCGTAATGATTTGATCTTCGTCGTCGTAGCGAATCGCGCCGGCCTGGCATTTTTTCGCACAGATGCCGCATTTTCCCTTCAGGAAATGCAGGCAGGCGTTGCGGTCGATGACCGGCCGGGCGGGCACGGCCTGCGGGAACGGCACGTAGATGGCCGTCCGGTTGCCCATGTTGTAGTCGAAAGCGCTCGGCGTCTTTTTCGAGGGGCATGCGTTCCAGCACTGGCCGCAGCCCGTGCATTTCGCCATGTCCACATACCGGGCTTTCTTGCGAATCTTCACTTTGAAGTTGCCGACGTAGCCCTCGACCGCTTCCACTTCGGAATATGTGTGCAGCGTGATGTTGGGATGCTGGCCGACATCGACCATGCGCGGGGTCAAGATGCACTGCGAGCAGTCCAGCGTGGGGAACGTTTCGGAAAGGCCCGCCATCTTGCCGCCGATCGAAGGCTCGCGTTCGACCAGCACGACCTGATAGCCGGCGTCGGCGATATCCAATGCGGCTTGAATGCCCGCGACGCCGCCGCCGACGATCAGCGCGCGCCGTGTGACCGGAATGGCAATGGGTTTCAAGGCATGATCGCAGCGGACTTTGGCCACGGCAAGCCGAATCAGTTCGACGGCCTTGGCCGTAGCCTCTTGGCGGTCGTGATGCACCCACGAGCAATGCTCACGGATGTTGGCCATTTCGACCAGATAGGGATTAAGTCCTTCGAGCGCGGCCGCCTTGCGGAAGGTACGCAAGTGCATGTGCGGCGAGCAGGAAGCCACCACGACGCCGGTCAATCGTTCCTCGGCGATTTTTCGCCGCATCAGCGATTGTCCGGGGTCGGAACACATATATTTATAGGCAACCGAGCAAACCACGCCGGGCAGTTCGGCCGTTTCGATCGCAGCTTGTTCGACATCGACATTCCTTGCGATGTTTTCGCCGCACCAACAGATAAATACGCCGATACGCGCCATGATATCCTACCGTTTCACCACGAAATGCCGATCAATGCCAAGTGTTTTTTCGTCCACTCCCACCGCCAAACCGACCAGATCCGAAAGGTAATACACCGCCATGTCGTGACGTCGGCCGAAGCGGCGTTCGATGTCGGCCTGCTTCATGTCGAGGTTGACGTGACACATCGGACACGCCACCACGACACAATTGGCCTCATGCTTCGCGGCATTGTCCAGGATCTTGTTCGAAAGATCCAACACCACGTCTTCGTCGGCCATCGTCATGCCGGCGCCGCAACATTCGGTTTTGTAGTTCCACTCGACCGGCTCGGCTCCCAACGCGCGAAGAATCGTTTCCATCGAACTCGGGTGTTCACAGTCGTCGAACTTGAGCGTGTCGGCGGGGCGGGTTAAAAGACAACCATAATAGCAGGCGGGCTTGAAGTCCGCGAGCGGACGGACGACTTTATTTTGAATTTTTTCCAGCCCAATCTTTTGCAAGACCTGAATCAAATTCAGCACGCAGGTCTCGCCCGTGACGTTGAGTTCGACGATTTCCGAAACCTTGCGGCGCAGATCGGCCGAACCGGTCAAGGCGCTGCGGGCCTTGATTAATTCCATCGAACACATCGGGCAGGGAGCCAGAAGCTCGTGAAAGCCGTCGCGCTCGGCGATGGCTAAATTGCGGGCGGGCAACGAAACGGCCAGCATGTGGTTGAGCGAATGGGCGGCCGTTGCGCCGCAACAAATCCAATCGTCCAACTCGCGCAGACCGACTTCCAATGCCGCCAAACAAGAACGAACCGACGAACCGTAATCGTTCGACGATCCGTGCAAAGCACAGCCAGGGTAATATCCAATTTCCACGGTGGGGGGCTCCATGAGCGCTATACCGCGCTCGGATCTTCAGCTTGCGAGTTTGCAAGCGGCGGGGTTTGGCACTTCTCGAAGATACGCCGAACGACGCCGCGGTCTTTCACTCGCTCGCCAAGTAGGTGAAACTTGCGTCGCACCGCAAGCTTGGGCGCCAAAAACGCATCCTTCATCAATTGCGGAATGCTTCCGTCCTTCAAAAACGCCCTGGTCTTGAACTCGCCGATCAATTCCAGCTCGCAAAGGCGTCCGTTCCGACGGATATTGTCGAGAAACGCCTGCTGGAACAATACCGTGCGGCGGCGAGCCTCCGAGGCCTCGCCTCGTTCGACGGCCGCTTGCCGTAGATAATCCATTACGCCCGCGCAATCGACCGATTTGGGGCAGCGCGTCGAGCAGGTCATGCACGATACGCATTTCCAAATCGCCTCGCTGCGCATGGCGCGATCGAGACGGCCGAGCTGGACCAACCGAATCAATTGATTCGGCAAGAGATCCATTTGCTCGGCCATCGGACATCCGGCCGAACATTTGCCGCATTGGTAGCAATTGTCTACATCGAGCTGATCGATGCGTTCCGTCTCAGGGTTGTCAATTCTGGTAGACATCATTTATTCCCACCCTCTCCCAAAAAGGGAGAGGGGTTTAATTTTCGATTCAACAGGAGGCCATTTCGCGAACCAACTGGTCGGCCAACGCCTCGACGACGGCCGGCTCGAAACCCAGCGGATTCAAGTCCGAACCGGTGGGTTGCACCAAAAGCGTCGTGATCTTGTCGGCGCCGGCGCCCACCAGGGCGACGTATTCGGCCTTCGTGTCGCGCGTCATGCAGCCGGGCATCCGGCCGAAATCCTGCGCCAACAACACGATCAACCGATCGCAATGCGAGGCCAAACTCAACAGGCTCATCGGGGTGATTTGCGTTTCGCTCGGCGAGCTTTCCAAGGGGAACCGTTTCCGCATCAGCTTGTGACGCATCAACTGTCCCAGGCCGTCCTCGTGGCGCAACAGACCGGGCGCCGCCACCAAATGTACCCGCGTGCCGTTCTGGTTGGTGATGTAGAGACTGTTGAGCGCTTGGGCGAATTCGCGGTATTGGCCCGTCGGCGGATTCGTCTGAGGCTGGAAGGCCGCGGCGAGAATATCGGCTATCTCATTATCGGCAAACGGTTCGACGGCATAATAGAAAATCCGGCGGATGCGATAGGCCGGCTCGATAATGCAATCGTCCGAAGCAACCACGATGATCTTCATCGACGGATCCTTGGCGTTGATCTCGCCGACGACTCCCGGGCCTTCGGTGCCGAACGACGTCGCGTCGAACAACAGGACGTGCGAATCGTAGTTGTTGCGGACGGCGTCGAGATCGGCCGCACGGCTCAACGTGCGAACGTCGCAGCCCAGCCATTGCAGTTTTTCGGTTTGGCTTCGGGCCGAATCATGGTTATCGCTCAACAAGATGACGCGATGCGCTTGGCAGTTCACCGATTCTTCTTCCAGCCGCGTCGGACTGATGCAAGCGATCCAGCCTTCACCGCATGGATCCGAAAGCAGAGAGGCCGGATCAGAAGCCAAAGCTTCGTTCACAGCCACGACGATGCCGGAGATGGGCGAAGGAACGGTCACCGATGCCTGGCCGGCCACCGTGACCGAAGCCAACGGCAATCCCTGGTAAACCACTTCGCCGATCCGCGGCAGATTGAGTGATTCGATCTTGGAAACGCCCGGTCGGACGACCAGCGCGCCCGTGCGAATGGCGCCCTCTTCGGCCGATTGATACCATGCGTTGCGATAGAAGCGGAAATCGCCTTGGACCTTCGGAGTTTCGGCAGGAACCGCCGGAGCGGCCGTGGGCACATCGTTCTTGTGGATCAAACGATGCACGGCCTGCGAGATTTCCTCGGGCGTGAACGGTTTGGTCACGTAGTCGGAGACGCCCAACCGAATGGCCGACGCTGCGTTCGGGATGCTGGGATAGCCCGTCATCAGAACCACGGGAGTCGAGGGCTTCAGTTTGCGCAGCGCTTCAAGGAAGTGGATGCCGTCCATGCCGGGCATCTTGACATCCAACAGGATGGCGCTGTAATCCGTCTGCGTTGCACGACTCAGACCTTGCGCTGCGTCGCTGCATTTTTCGACCTCGAACCCCTGGCGGGAAAAGATCCGGCCGCAGCCTTCGCAAATCGCCTCTTCATCGTCAACAACTAAAAGCCTCGGTTCAGCCAACATGAGCATATCCCTTTCTGGAGGAATCTTTTAATGACTTGGCACATTAAACACATCAACCCATGCACAGGACTCACCACAACTGAGAAAAGCTAGATGCAATACGTGTGCCAAATCCAACAAAACAGGGCGGGAAATGCCCAATGATTACCATGTCATTCTTCAAGAAAAGGCTTATTTCTTGCGGAAATACACGCAAAAACGATGTGTATCAAAAATTTTTGCAGTAGCCTTTTGCGAATTGCTTTTCGCGCGAAAAAAGAAAGATAGGGCGGCCGTTAGCCCAACATCGTTCGAAACCGGTTATACATGTATGGCTAGGCCATACAGTACAGTTAGCCTTCTGAAGCGATGTCGTATTTCCGCATAAGGGCGTGGAGATTGGTGCGCTGGATGCCGATTTCTTCGGCCGCTCGGCTGACGTTGCCGTTGCATCGTTCCAAGGCTTCAACCAAGAATCGGCGTTCCAATTGTTGGACCGCCGCATCGCGCACCTGTTGCTTGAGCTGTTTGAAGTCCTCCCAGTTGTGGGGCAACGGCGTGCTCGACGTGGGCCGTAACGTCGCCTGACGGATTTCAGCAGGCAGATGCCGGGGCTCGATCACTTCATGATCGCATAATATCGCCAACCGCTCGACAATGTTCCGCAACTCGCGGACGTTGCCCGGCCACGTGTAACTTTCAATCATGCACATGGCTTCGGGCGTAAATCCTTTGACGGCCACTTGATTCTTCTTGCAGAAACGATCGAGAAACGAGGCGGCCAAGAGCGGAATATCGCCGATTCGTTCGCGCAACGGGGGCAAATGAATCGGCACCACATTGAGCCGATAGTAAAGATCCTCGCGGAACGTGCCCTCGCGCACCATTTCCGACAGGTCGCGGTTGGTGGCCGAGATCAATCGAATATCCACTTCGCGTTCGGCGGTATCACCCACCTTTTTGACATGCCGTGTTTCCAGGGCTCGCAACAACTTGCCCTGGGTTTCCATGCTGAGGTTGCCGATTTCGTCGAGAAACAAAGTGCCTTTGTCGGCGGCCTCGAACAGGCCGTGTTTCGTGGCGATGGCCCCGCTGAACGAGCCTTTCACGTGGCCGAACAATTCGCTTTCCAGCAATGTGGGGGCCAATGCGCTGCAATCGCAGGCCAACAGAGGATGGTCCTTGCGTCGGCTGAGCCGGTGGATGGCTCGGACAAACATTTCCTTGCCCGTACCGCTTTCGCCAAGCAAAAGAACGCTGCCATGGGTGGGAGCGCCGCGCCGCGCTAGAGCAAAAGCCCGCTCCATAGAGCGGCTTTCGGCCACGATGCCCTCCAATCCCTGGTTGATCTCCAGCTCCTGCCACAAGGCCACGTTCTCGCGGATCAAGCTTGC
>CAZNMP010000203.1:0-6200 GCA_964573875.1 uncultured Planctomycetaceae bacterium
AGCAATTTTTTCTCAACCGTATGCCATGTCAGGGTCGTTTACGACCCTCCTGCCCCTAATTTTTCCTGCTGCTTTGGTGCGCCAATTCCAGGATATCCTCATCAAGAATATAGGAATGAGGGGACGCGAGGTGCGGGAAGGTGTTTTTTGAGATTTGCACAAACATCAAGCCGGATTGCACAAACGGGTTGCAAGACAACAGCCGAAAAGCTGGCTTCCACTAAGGGGTTATGGCTGTTAGAATGCGATGGGAATGATCCACTCGTAGGAGGGGCATTGCATTGATTGTAGGAAACAGACGGAAATCGTGCTTGTAATCTTAATGATTGCAATAGGTTAGTGCGTTTTTGCAGGCTGGAAAACAAGCTGTTGTTGAGCATTGGCCATGTTCGGTTGATTGATGTAAGTCGGATTGCCTCGTCGGCTGTTGTCCAGGGATCCCTTGGCAATTGCCATGAGGCAGATGATTCAGTGTCCGTGAAATTATCCATTCCAAAGATCGTCTAACAAATAGCCAGACGCAGAGATTATCGCGAGCAGGAAACAAATAGCTAGCCATGTGTCGTGGATGTATCGTCTAGGACTGCGAATTGTTGGCAGCATAGAGGATAGGAAAAGTAATGACTGACAAACGGAAATATTTCTTTTTAGTGCCAGTCATAATGATATCGACAGTCGTTCTATGTTTTTGCGCAACTCTAAGTGTTCACGCAACGCCGCCAATCACTTCCGAGGCAAAGCGTCTACCTACCCTGGCCGTGACTGTCGTTGCTGAAGACGGCCAGCAGCAAAAGGGATCGAACTTCGACGATCTGCTGGCTGTCGAGATGGCAAACCAGTCCGTCCTGCAAATCGTAGACCGACAGAGAATGCAAGCGTTCCTCAAAGAGCACTCCGTTGCATTGACCAATCTAGGTAATACACAAAACGTAATTGCCTTGGGCAAGTTTGTTGGGGCCGATTACCTTCTTCACGTTTTGCATAAGAAAAAAACAGTGATGATCCGATTGGTAGAGGTTGCCAGTGGTCAGGTGAAATTAGAAGGCGAGGTTGCGTTGCGCGAAGACTTGACCTTATCCGCCGCCGCCATTCGTGAAAGGGTGTTGGCGGCTTTGCGGCCGGAATCGCAGGCTATTAATCGACTTACTGTGGGAATTGCGGCGTTTCCCAATCGTAGTGGTACCGACCGCAGTGACAAGCTAGGCATCGAATTGCAGAAGGCGTTGCGAAAACGGTTGCAGGAGCGGCCTTGGGCGGTCGTCCTGGAACGGCAATACCCGACGGCTTTGCTGGAGGAGGTTGACTTGGCCCGATTGGGTTTGGTCCGTCAACATGCCGTTGAAAAGCTTCCGCCAACCGATCTGGTGATTCTTGGGACATTGGAAGACATCGACCGCGAGCACGAAGCGGGCAAGGCATGGAACGTGAGATTTGATCTTACGTTGCGGCTGCACGGCCATAGCAGCCAAATCGGCCAGAAATGCCGTTCCGATGCCATCGACATGGCAGCCGATGAAGTGCTGAAAAAAATCGACGAGTTCCGCCGAAGTCAGCCGGCATCCAAGACGCTCGTGCCGGAAAAAGAGCTTTGGCGTCGGCAAGCGTTGTATCTCATACCTCCACGGTACATCGGCAAGCCTGACGACGTCGGTCCGGCTTTTGTACTGCCGAGCCCATCGAACCAGCGTGAAATCCTGCGAGCATGGGAAAACGTGTTGCTGCTGGACGCTGACGATGCTGAAGCCATGACTTGGTTGGGTGTTTGTATGATTGGCTTCAACCGCTCGAACGATGACGCCACCGTAGCGCGGTGTATTGCTGGCTCGCGACTGGTCGAACGGGCTCTTCGCAGCCATCCCGACCGAGCCCGGGGCGACACGTTTATATCGTGCCTTCCATTTGTTCAAGGCCTGTCGAGGCCTCAAGCTTGGAAACGCGCCAAGGAAATGGCCCAGTACATTACCGATCATCCCCAACTATTTACCTATCCCTGGCAGTATTACGTTAAGAAAGCACTGAATACGCCGGTGCCCGAAGAAGGCGACAACACCAGCGGATTTCAGGCAACATGGAAACGCGCAATCGAGCACTCGCGGGAGGATCCCGACTCGGTGTACGTTGCTTTCACGCGAATGCCGAGCCCCGGGAATTTTCCACTCGAACAGGCTGCTGCATTTCTCGCGCCCTACGTCGACGACCCAGACTCTGTAGTCCAATTTGTCGCCCACAGAAACCTCGGGGAACTGCTTTGTATGAAACAGAAGAATCCTGCCGGATTGGCTCATTTCGACAAAGCCATCGACCTGTTAGAGAGAGCCTATGCGCGATGCAAGGGAAGATATAGTTGGGCAATGACCGACATCTACCGTTGGCGAATTGAGGCTTGCCAGCTTCTCGGCCGTCCCGAAGAGGCGAGGAAGACCGCTTTGGCTGGGGTGGGGCATTTTATGAAGCTCAATCACTACGACGAATCGGCCGCTTGGCTCTACCAATACTGCGTAACCGAAGCTTTGGGAGCAGGGAATGAGAAGCAGTCGCTGGCCGTCTGCGAGGCGTATCTCGCCGCCGTTAAAAAGAATTCCTCGGTAGGTCGCAATGCTTGGCCCATCGTGGCTGCGAAACGTGAGGAGCTCTTGGCCAAGCTGGCTGGCAAACCAGTGCCAGGCATGGGTGGCCTCGTTTTGGCCAAGGGAACTGCGCCCGCGGAGCTTAGTACTCTTCGAATGGTGGTTACTAGTCAGTCCGTCTGGTTGTTATCGAGCACGTGGCCTTACATCGGGGCAGCCTTGCAGTATCGATGTGATCTCGACGAAACGCGTGATCTGAAATTGGAGGGCAACGGCCCTCAGCGGATGACCTTCCGCTGTGTCGCGGCTACGAAAGATGCAGTATTCTTTGGCGGAGATTATGGTCTATACAAGGTCGATACGAACGGCAAACTCCTGAAACACTATGACACAAAACATGCACCAATGCCTGGCGTCGCAATCTACGACGTCTGCCAGGGAGACGGAAAGGTTTATTTCGTCTTCCAAAGTTCTCCCCGTATGGGCATTGCCGTGCTCGACCCCAAGTCTGAAAGAATCACGGTGCTGGCTCCCTCCAGTCGCGACGCAAGCCTGCGATCTGAGCCTCAGGGCGTTTGCCGCCTCCGCTGGGATGTAGTAACGCCGCGTCTTTACACCTGTGGCTACAATTACATATATGATGCCGCTCCCACGTTGTTTTGTGAGTTTGCGTGGTCGCCACAAGATAGCGTCTGGCAATCGTTGCAGCCGATTAGGACAGCTCCTCAAATGATCGTATCGCAGGGCGACGAGACTTTGGTCGTTCACATCTTGGGCAATCGCTCAGACTTCCACTTCGTCAGGGCAAATCAAGATGTGTCGGCAAACGTGCCTCTGCCAGAGATGATGGGCGAACCTGCCTGGGACGAACACCGCATTTGGATACTAACGGCCAGCGGTCTATACGAGGTTGATCGGGCCAATGGCCGGGTCACCTGGTTGGCATACCACATCGACTCACCAGCCCGCAGCGGACCATATACTGCCGACTTCGCCGTCGGTCGCGCCCCCTGGGCAACCTATCCGAATGGCCCGCTGTTCTTCTCCGTATTGAAACACGGCAGCCGGATCTACGTCGCCACCAGCCGCGGGCTGTACTACCGCGAGATCGCGCCGGTGCCAGCGAATGGAATAACATCAGCGGTGCCAATTGCTCCGTCAAAACGTTCTTTCGGTCAAGCAGCGGCAACCCCGTAGGCAAGCCAATCGTTGCATCTGCCCAGCAGTGGGGGGCGGTTCGTTTTTTGTAACCGAAGCGGTCGCTGGTGCGTATATATAATTTCTGCGGTGGAAAAACGCGCCGGCTCATTGTTATTCTGAACGAAGAGATCATGTGGTTTTTGAGATCCTTCACCTACATTCAGGATAACAACTTGGCTTTCTGCAGCAGAAACGAGATACACAGGCAATCCTAGGAAGATCCCCCCTTGAGCGGAAGATAGCCATGCGGTTATGTGCCGGATGCTTGGCGTTTGTTTGCTTTTTATCATTCGCGATGAGTCGTTTAACGCATTGGCAAGAGATTTGCCGAACATAATTGGCGGCCGATGCGTTCATGATAAGCAGGGAAAAATGGCGAAGGCAATCAGCAAAACGTGGTTTTTGTACGTTGTGCGTTGTGCCGATGGTTCGCTCTACACGGGAATCACCACCGACGTAGCTCGCCGAACCAAGCAGCACAACGCCGGAACCGCCTCTCGCTATACGAGGAGTCGTCTCCCCGTTGTATTGGTCTATCAAGAATCGCAATCTAACCGAAGCGCAGCCCTGAAGCGTGAGTTGGCGGTCAAAGCCATGTCACGAGAGAAGAAAGAGTCGCTGATTGGATTGAGAAAATAACCGGGGGAGTTTTCTCAGCGGATGGATTTTGCTGGATGGCTGCTTGCTTGGATCGTGCATTGGCCGACCGGCTTGTTTGTCAGCAATCCCGACGGGCGCTTGCGAAAATTCTCGATGCGATGGAATGTTAGATAGTTGGCGTCGTGGCCGTTGTGGGCGCCGCCGAGGCCGTCGTCGTAGGCGGTGCGGCTGACGAAAACGATGTCGTTCCCCTCGAACTCCCAATCGACATACTGCCAGGCATGTTTCTTCTCGTCGGGATGAAAGAACAACGGGGATTCGATTTTCCAACTCCGCAGATCGGCCGACGAGATCAGCACAAGACAGTTTCGGGCGGCCGAGGGATTGGTTTGCTTGGAGCCGATTGCCCAATAGCGCGCGGTTACAGGGTCGTAGTGGATCGTGAACTTCACGCCGCCGCCGGGCATGTCGATACAATCCTTCTCCGGATCAAAGGACGCTGTTTTGCCGTCCTCGGAGATGTGGACAATGGCCGCCCGATCTTCGCCTTTGCTGCTACGGTTAACGCGCAACACGTTGACGACATTCCCACTGGGGTTCAAAACGACGTTCCCTTCGAGCCAAACGAATCCGGACGGTTTCGGCAAGCATTGGCTGAACGTCCAACTGCCGGCATCCAACAAGTCGGCATCGACCGGCGCGCTGATGACCAACGATCCGAAATTGCCCCAGAGATATCCGCCATACTGTTCCATCGAGCGCCAGAGACGACCGTCATGGATCAAGATCGGACAAGGGGCGCAGTGATAAGAGCCCTTGCGCAACAGGCCGGTGGTTGCATCGGTGGGCTGCGTCCATGTTTTTCCGCCATCCGTAGAGCGACGGATCAGGATGTCGCCATATTCGTGCCTGGTTCCCAGGATATAAAGCACGCCGCGATGGACGAACAGTTTTCCCCAGAATAATGGGGAAATCTCAGCAATTTGTCGCCATGTTTTTCCGCGATCGGCAGATCGAAATACGCGGGAGGTCGGAGTCGAGCCATGTTGAGCCTTGGGCCCGAAAAAATCATGTGAAGCCACGTAGTCGCCGTTCGGTAGCAGTGCGAGGCTCGGCGACCCGATGTATTTTCCCGAAGAGGCCGGCGAATGGTCGATCACCACGCCCGGCGGTTGCGCAATGGCAGTTTGTGCAACAGCAAGCAAGAAGATGCCAATGGCGGCCTTAATTGTGATGAGGCATCGTCGTTGCTTGTGCATGGCATGGCTCGATGTTATGTGCCGGGATTGATTTTCTGGATAAACCATTCGTAGACCGCCGTCATGGTGACGTTGCCTTGACTGTCGGTAATGTTCACCGCGACGGGAATGATCGCACGGCCCTTTTGTTGCAAGGCGGCACGGGTTTCCTGGACAACATCCTCCGCGATGTTTGCCGACGCCTTGATGGTTCCCTGCGCCGGTTTCTTATATTTCACTTCGCTTCTTCGGACTACCGGCACCAGCGTTTCTATCTCCGCAAGATCGGCGAAACAACGTAGCAAACACTCGCCGCTTGTTGCTTCACCCAGCGCGAATTGAACGCTTGCATGGACCGTATTTACATGATTCATGTAACGGGGCGAAGCCGGCAATGCCAACAACGATTCCTCCGAGGATTCGCATCGTTCGATTCCCAGAAATTCATTGAAGGGAATTTTGGTAACGTCCATGACATGCTTTCCAATAAGGGCCTATCCCAAAACATAAAAAACAAGTCCCCTCGCCCTCCGGGAGAGGGTTAGGGTGAGGGCTGTTTGCCCAAAAAACATCGCTTTTTCCACCCGGGTCGCCT